>JAQXZM010000038.1 GCA_029227215.1 Bifidobacteriaceae bacterium
GACCTGAGCTGGGCGGAGCTTGCCGAGGCCTCGTACGCGATCGCCGGGGGAGCCCGGTACTTCGTGACGAACAAGGATCTGACGATTCCGCGCGAAGGCGGCATCGCCCCTGGCAACGGCGCGATGCAGGTGCCTGTCACCATCGCCACCGGCAAGACGCCCGAAGGCAGCGCCGGCAAACCGGAAGCCGCCATGTACGACGAGTCGCGCATGCTGTTCTCCCTGACCGACGACCTCGTGCCCACCGAGCTGTCGTTGCCGTGCGGCGACCGGCTCGACACCGACATCGAGGCGGCCAATCGTGGCGGCTACGATTCGCTCGTGGTGCTCACCGGCGTTGCGACGCCCCAGCAGATCATCACCGCTGACCCTATCCATCGCCCCACTTACGTGACGACCGATCTGCGCGGGCTCAACCTCCCGCAGCCAGCGGTGGAGCGCCGCGCCGACGGCTCGTACCAGTGCGGGGATGCCGTGGCGACGCTCACGATGAACGCCGATGGCACCGGCGCGCTGGCAATTTCCCTCGGCGGCACGCGGGTTTCGGACCCCGATACGCTTGACGCTCTGCGTGCCGCGTGCGATTGCATGTGGCATGCGATGGATGCGGATGGCATGGACCCCGCCGCTGTGCGACTGCCTGATTTTCCGCAGGCACTGCGCGGTTGCGAAAGCGAAGCGGGCGACCGGTGACAGCGGAAGTGGCAGGGGAAGTGACAGCGGGGGCCACCAGCGTGGAATCGCGCCAGGCGTCCAGTGCATCCGATGATTCCGCGGATGCGCTGGACACCCGTTTCCCACAGCTGGCGGCAGTGGACCACGGAACGTATGACGAGCAGATCGTGGCATATCGCGATGTGCTCGGCACACTGAGCCATGAGCTGGACGTGTTGAAAGCGGATACGGAGCAGCAAGGCTCCCAGCATGCCACGCCTGCCCGGCCTGCCGCCGCCAACTCATCCGCCGCATTCCCCCATCATGGAAAGAAGCACCGCAGATGACCACGTCGCAGCGCTGTGACATGGCGCTCGTCGCTCGCGGGCTCGCGCCATCGCGCACCCGCGCCCAAGCGCTCATCTCATCCGGCCAGGTGCTGCTCAACGGGAGCCCCGTGAGCAAACCGTCCGCGAAGGTCGCCCCCACCGACGAGCTGCGCGTGGTGGACGACGAGGGCTATGTGTCCCGCGGGGCTTTGAAGCTCGTCGGCGCTTTCGACGCGTTTGATCTTCCCTCCGTCGAGGGCGCGCGCTGCCTTGACATCGGCGCGTCCACCGGAGGATTCACCCAGGTGCTGCTGCGCCGCGGAGCCGCGCAGGTCATCGCGCTCGACGTGGGGCACGGCCAGCTCGCGCCCCGCATCGCGGCTGACCCGCGCGTCATCGAGATGAGCGGCACCAACATCCGCGATGTCGCCGCCGATGACCTGCCCTATGCGCCCACGTGGGTCGTCTCCGATGTGTCGTTCATCTCCCTCACCTACGTGATTCCCGTCATCGCCCGCTTGCTAGGTGATGCACGGCAGAGCGCCACGGCGATCCTGCTCATCAAACCGCAATTCGAAGTGGGCAAAGGCAACCTGGGCAAGAACGGCATCGTACATGACCCCGTCTTGCGGCAACGCGCCATCGACACAGTGTGCGCATGCGCCCGCGAATGCGGATTCGAGCAGCGCGGCCTCGCGCCCTCTCCCATCGAGGGCGGGCATGGCAACGAGGAATTCCTCCTGTGGCTTCACTGGAGCGGGCAGCACGATGGACATCAGGAGGCATGGGCAGCATGATGCTGCGCGAGAGCGGTGAGAGCCGGGTGAATCAGCCCAACGCAATCCCCCGCGAATGGGCGGCGGGTGCCGCACCCAGGCGCGTGAGCCTAAGATGGCTATGAAGCGCTCACGAGACGATGAGTCATGCGAGGCTGAGTCATTCGACAGTGACGATTGACATCGGACATTGATGTTGAGCAGCCACGCTGACCAGACACGCGGACTTGATCACGCAGCCGGAAGGAGGATGCATGGATTCACCACAGCACGGCCGCCAGGCCGTCGTCGTCACCCACCCCGGCCTCGCGTCCGGCTCTCCCGTGGTGGCGCAGACCATCGAGGCATTGCGCCAGCGCGGCTTCGCGGTGAGGCTCATCGACAAGATCGATTCCGTGCCCTTCGGCCAGCACACGATGCAAGTGGACCCCCACACCGAGATCGTGGTGGTGCTCGGCGGCGATGGCACGATTCTGCGCGCCGCGGAACTCGTCAAAGGCACGCGCGTGCCGGTGCTCGGCGTGAACCTGGGGCATGTGGGCTTCCTTGCGGAATTCGAGAGCTTCGAGCTCCATGAGGCGGTCAAGCGCATCGCCAGCCGCGACTACACGATCGACGAGCGCATGATCGCCGACGTGCAGATCTGGGAACCAGGCGCCGCCGAACCAATCCATGACTGGGCGCTGAACGACGTGGCGCTCGAGCACACCGACCGCGGCAGCATGATCGAAGTGGGCATCGACGTGGATGGTGTGGCGATGAGTTCCTTCGGCTGCGATGGCGTCATCGTCTCCACACCCACCGGTTCCACCGCGTATGCGTTCTCCGCGGGCGGGCCCGTCATCTGGCCGGGCGTGGAGGCGTTGGAACTCACGCCGTTGGCGGCACACGCGCTGTTCGCCCGACCTTTGATCATCGGCTCGGACTCCACCTATGGCATCGAGGTGCTGCGCTCGTCCGCGGATTCCTCCGGCGCGTGGATCTGCTGCGATGGCAGACGCCAGGGCATGGTGCCCAATGGCACGCGCATCGTGGTGCAGGCGGCGCAAGAGCGCTTGCGCCTCGCCCGCTTGGAAAACGTGCCGTTCACCAAGCGCCTCGTGAGCAAATTCAACCTTCCCGTGGTCGGCTGGCGCGAGCAGAGCAAGCGCAACGCCCACAACCGCTGGAACGAGGCCGGTCCCAAGACGCCATCATGCGATGAGAAGACGCTGCTCTCCGGCATGAGCGGCAGCAGCGATGCCGTACATTTTGGCGACACCGATACCTCGAACACCACCATGCCGGCCGTTGATACCGCGCACCCCACGTCGCCCGCGCCTCATACGTCTTCATTTCACACGTCATCCACCTCCCACACGCCGAAGGAGTCGCATGCTTGAGGAATTGGAAATCCGCAACCTGGGCCCCATCCGCCATGCGCTCGTCACGCCTTCGCCGGGCATGACCGCCATCACCGGCGAGACCGGCGCCGGCAAATCCATGTTGCTCAATGCCATCCGCCTCGTCTCGGGCGGCGCCGCGCGCTCCGAGGCGGTTTCGTCAGGTGCCGACGCCACCTGGGCGCAAGCGGTGTTCGACGTAAGCGGCAACCCCGCGGCGCAGGCCATCGCCGCCGACGCCGGCATCGACGTGCAGGACGGCGAGCTGTTCGCATCCCGCTCCGTACCCGCGTCCGGCAGGTCGCGGTGCGTGCTGTCCGGCCACGGCGTGCCGCGCAGCGTGCTCGCCGCGCTCGCCGGCGAGCTCATCACCATCCACGGCCAGGCCGACCAGCTGCGCATCGCCGCCCCCGCACGCCAGCGCGACTTCCTGGACTCCTATGCGCGCGACGGCGTGCAACTCGCCGCCTACGAGGAAGCGTGGGGTGCATACCGCGCCGCGCAGGAGCGGCTCGATGCCATCAGCAACCAACAGGCGCAGGCACGTGCCCGCGCCGATTACCTGCGCGAATCCATCGCCCGCATCGACGACGTGGCGCCGGTCGATGGCGAATACGACCAGCTGCGCCAGCAACGCGACCGCCTCGAGCATGCCGCCGACATCGCCCGCGGCATCGGCATGGCGCTCTCCGCTCTCGACCCCTCCCAGCTCGTCGATGCCACGGACGCGCAGGGCGCCCAGGAGGCGCTGCGCCAGGCGGTGGACGCCTTGCGCTCGGTGCGCGGCGTCACCGTGTTCGACGACCTCATCTCACGCCTGGAATCCGCCGCCGCCGAGGTCGACGACATCGTGTTCCAGCTCTCCTCGATGGTGGACGAAGGCGACGAGGACGCCGACCTCGATGCGATCAACGGCCGCATCCACGACCTCGAGGACCTCATGAACCGGTGGGGGCCC
>JAQXZM010000039.1 GCA_029227215.1 Bifidobacteriaceae bacterium
GCTGGTACGGGCCGGATTGGGGGCCGCTCGGTGACCGCGCCCTGGGGGTCGCCCCCAGAATTTCCCGCTTTTGGGTGCGGATTGCTGGACGAACCCCCATGTTCGCGTCAGGGGAGGATCCTGCGGTAAGCGGGTTTGGGATGAATGAGGTTAATGGATTAGGGGTTAATGGCCTCAGGCGGTGCCGACGTGCTGGCGCTGATGACGGGCTGGCGCGAACGAAGTGAAATGCTAACGCCGATGACGTGTTGACGCGGGTGAAGTGCTGGTGCGGCTGAAGGCGCGCTGGAGCTGCGGATGGTCCAGGGTGTGCTGAGGGAGGGAGCAGGCGGAGCGCGGGAGGGTACAGGCGGGTCCTCGGGCGAAAACGAAAAACCCGGTGATTTTCATCACCGGGTTGGGAAGCTCCCGCAGCTGGGCTTGAACCAGCGACATTCTGATTAACAGTCAGACGCTCTGCCAACTGAGCTATGCGGGAATGTCTGTGAACCGTTGTTCAACCGCTCACAAGAAGTAAATAATATCCTCCGAGCGGCAGATTGCAACTTCGGCGTGTCGTGTCGCGTCGGTCGGCCGCGCGCCTGCCGCGAATTAGCCACGCATCCGTTGGAAATCAGCCGCGAATCGGCCGTTGGCCGGTGCCATCACGACCGGCTGGCGCGACCTGGCTGACGTGGACTGTCGGACAAGGTCTGCGGGCGCGCCATGCAGCATGAAGGGCCATCCGTCGTAGCTGGGAGTGCGCTGAAATGTGGATGGCTTTTGGACACGCTCCGCGAAGCGTCCGACCACAGTCCACATTGGTCGAAAACCCACCGGTGGCGAGCGCGCCTATGCCAGCATGATGGCATGAGACGAATCTTCTTTCCCAGAGATGCCGCGCCAGCGCCGCAGCGCCGATTGTGCCCGCCTTCCGATGGAGTGAATCCAGATCGCAGGGATCCAGTCGGACTGGGGCCCTGCGATATCTGCCCAGGTGCCATGCATCCAGGAGCCATGTATCCAGAAGCCATGTATCCAGGTCTGCCGCATCCGGATGCGCCGGACGATGCTTTCAACCAGGACGTTGCCGAGCGGCGCTCGGAAAGGCGCTGCATGCGCCTTCGGGTGATGGTCGCCGTATGCACGCTTGTGGGTCTTGTCGGCGCGCTGGTGGCCGGCATCTGGCTGGCGCCCGGGCTCCGGACCGCGCAGGCGGCGCCGCAGGGCGGCATCATCACGTGGAACTGCACCTTGCGCGACATGGAATTTCCTCAGGCCTCTCACGCGCAAGCCGTTTCGGACGCCTCCACGCCATGCGCGTCGCGCTTGGTGTGGCCCGTGCCCACCGTGCGCTCACCGGCGCAGGTAATGAGCGGTTTCGACGCTCCCGCGCAACCGTGGCTGCCCGGGCACAGGGGAGTGGACCTGCCGGCTCCGGCTGGCACCGACCTCATCGCCCCCGGGGATGCCACGGTGCGCTTTGCAGGCACCGTGGGTGGCAAGAACGTGGTGTCGCTCACCCTCGATTCCGGCATGGTGAGCACCTTCGAACCCGCGCGCACCGAGCTTGTCGTGGGCACCAGGGTCATGCGCGGCGAGCGCATCGGCACCGTGGGAGGCGTCTGTGACCATTGCGCCGAGACGTGCCTGCACTGGGGCCTGCGCTCGGGGCGCACCGAATATCACAATCCCGTGCTCTATGTCGGCGCCCCTCTCATCGGGCTCAAGCCAGTGGAGGGCGCCGAGTGGTTCGACGACACGGGCTGATGCGCCCGCCTTGTTGCAAGTGGGTTGCAGGTGGGTTGCAGGTGACTCGATTTGTGGTCTGCCACAAAAGCATGTGCGGAAATTTGTGGTGCGGGCCATGAGCCGATCGGATCGATTCTTCCTACACTGAGCATGGTTTTACCGTGGGATTTCCCCGACAAGGCCCGTCGTCGTTCTCAGGCATGGCGTTGGAAGCATGGCATTTGCCGGCAATCAGGCGATGCCGTGAACGGCGACAGGGTTGCGGCAGGTGGCGGAATCCTGCGAAAAGAGAGGAACATGATGCTCAAGGAATACACGACCCCGCTCAAGGCGCCCATCGACGCCGACAGGAACGTCTTCGACCTGCTCGCCGACCGAGCCCAGCGCACGCCCGACCAGACGATCGTGGCGTACCGTGGCGACGATGGCGAGTGGACGGGCTTCACCGCCACGCAGTTCCGCGACCTCGTCGTCTCCATCGCCAAGGGCCTCATCGCCAAGGGCCTCATGCCCG
>JAQXZM010000040.1 GCA_029227215.1 Bifidobacteriaceae bacterium
GCAACGAGCTGCCATGATGGACTCCTCTTGTTAACCTTGCGGTTCGTCAACCTATCGGTTGTAACCTTACGTCTGCTGCATTCAAGCAGAGCTTGAACACACAACTTCAGCAGTGTACCGCACATGGCGAACTTTGGCAAATCCGTCGCGTCGCATTGCGGACGCGCCACGGCACCACATTGACCATCCAGCAGCAACCAACCAGCGGCATCCGTCCGGCATCCGTCCGGAGCCAGCACCGCCCAAGACGCACCCAAGGAAACGCCCACGCGCGCCCCAGCCGTTTCCGCTATTGTCGGCGGCATGGACACCACCACGAATGCCGTTGCCGAGAACACGAACATCGCACTGACCTGGCTGAGCAACAACCTTGGCCGCATCATCTTCTTCATCGTCGCCCTCGCCATCATCTGGGCGATCGAACGCATCATCTGCAAAGCGCTACGCACCGCGCTCGACAAGTCGAACATCCCCAGCGCATCGATCTTCGTCAACTGCGCGCGCATCCTCATCTGGTTCGTGTGGCTGCTCATCGTGCTCAAGCCGGTATTCGGCGTGGAACCCACGACACTCGTCACCGCGCTGGGCGTCAGCGGCATCGCCCTCTCGTTCGGCCTGAAAGACACGATTTCGAACATCATCGGCGGCTTCGGCCTCATGGCGGGCAAGGTGGTGCAGCCAGGCGACCAGATCACCGTGAGCGGCTACTCGGGCATCGTCAAGGACGTCACGTGGCGCAACACCATCGTCATTTCGCGCGACGGCAACGAGTTCTGGATTCCGAACTCCGTACTCAACACCGCGGGCCTGACCAAGATGACCGAGGCGAACGAAGCGTTCATCACCGTGCCGTTCACCGCCCGCGGCGACCGCGACCTCGAGGCGACCGCGCGCACAATCGAGCAAGCCACCACCGCCGCCACCGCCGACATCCGCCTCGAGGGCCGCCCCTGCCAGGTGCGCTATACCGGCTTCTCGCCCTACGGCGCCGAGGGCAACGTGGTAATCTTCGCCAAGCCCGGACTCATCCCCTCGGTGGTGCGCAACCAAGTGGCGCGCGCGATGAACGGCCTCGACTGCCTCGTGCTGGACGGCGCGGCATCGGTGGAGGCGCCGAAGACGGCGGGCGCGGCATCGATTACGGAGAGATGATTCCTCGGGATTCTTCGGGATTATTGGGAATCCTTCGGAATTCTCCGGGATTCTTGAGGCGCTGAGAAGAATTGATAAATGGGCTGTTGATTGATTGCGATACCAATCAATCAACAGCCCATTTGCCATTGCATCAGGATTCACACTGCCTCAACCAAGCGCTACCTCAAATCAAGCAACCGCTCAGTCAAGCACACCCTCAGTCAAGCACGCCCTCGATGAGCGCCTCGATGAGGTCCGGGTATGCGATGCCGCTCGCCTCCCATGCCTTGGGGTACATGGAGATCGGCGTGAAGCCGGGCATCGTGTTGATCTCGTTGACGAGCACCTCGCCATTGGGCTTCACGAAGGTGTCCACGCGGCTCAGACCGGCGCCATCCACTGCCTCGAACGCACGCACCGCGGTCTCCTGCACCTTGCGCAGCAGCTCCTCGGGCAGCTTCGCCGGCACTTCCACGTGGGACGCGCTGGCATCAGTGTACTTGCTGTCGTAGTCGTAGAACTGGTCCTCCACGGCGGCGTGGTCGAGCACGATTTCGCCAGGCCACGCAGGGCGCGGCTTGTCGCCGGGCTTGGGGGCGAACACCGCGCATTCGATCTCGCGGGCGGTGATGCCGGTCTCGATGAGCACACGCCAATCGTGGTGGCTTGCCTCGAACACGGCAGCGGCGAGCGCGTCGGCGGATTCCTCCTCGACCTTCGTCACGCCGAAGCTGCTGCCGGCGCGGCTGGGCTTGACGAACAGCGGGTAGGTGAGCCCCGCCTCACGCACAGCGGTAAGCAGTGCCTCGCCATTGGCTTGGAAGCTGCTCACCGCGTCATAGGAGCGCGTGTCGAGCGTGATACCAGGCGAGACGGGAATGCCAGCGGCCTTGAGCAGCGTCTTGGTGAAGTGCTTGTCCATGCAGGCGGCGGACGCGAACACGCCGCAGCCGACGTAGGGCACGCCCATCATCTCGAGCAGGCCCTGCACGGTGCCGTCCTCGCCGTAGGGGCCGTGGAGCACGGGGAACACGGCGTCGATGTGGCCGAGGGATTCGAGGTTCTCGCTCGCGCCCGGCGTGGTGAAGCCGGCGTACTCGCCGATGAGGAAGCCATCGCGCCCCTGGCCGATGTTGAGCACCACGGGGCGGGATTCGGGCGTGATCTCCACGGTGGGCATGTGCGCGCCGTCGAGCTTGAACGTGCGTGGATCGGTGCCGCCGTACACCCAGTGGCCGTCCTTGGTGATGCCGATGGGGATCGCCTCGAACTTGTCGTTGTTCCATGCGTTGAGCACGCCCGCGGTGGAGACGCAGGAGATGGAATGCTCGTCAGCGCGGCCGCCGTACAGCACGACGATTCGCTTCTTGGCCATGATGGTTTCCTTCCGGTTGCCGCCGTGCAATGCGCGGCGGCGGTATGTTACTGCCGCTGCGCTGTGCGCGGCGGCGGTGTGTGGCTGCCTGCCGCGCTGTGCGCGGCGGCGGCGTGTGAATTTGGGATGGGATTGATGAAGAAAGAGTATCGAAAGATTATCGAGAGAAGATTTCCAAGGATTCCGGTCGGAACTCACACGGCCCGGAATTCACACTCCTCGGAATTCACTCCTCGGTGATGCCGCTGCCGAACATCTCGTGCAGCATCTGTTCGCAACTGATGCCGTCGGCGAGCACATGGCTCATCGCGGTGGCGAGCGGCGTGGGCACGCCGTAACGCTTGCCGAGCGCCACCACGGCGTCGGTGGTCGGCACGCCTTCCGCCACGCCGTTGCTCACCTGGCGGGCTTCGTCCACGCTCATGCCCTTGCCGAGGTTCGCGCCGAACGTGAAGTTGCGGCTCAGCGTGCTGCCGCAGGTGGCGATGAGATCGCCCACCCCGGCAAGACCGGAGAACGTGCGTTCGTCGGCGCCCATCGCATGGCCCAATGCGCGCAGCTCGGCGAGGCCGCGGGTCTGCACCATCGCGGCGGTGTTTTCGCCATAGCCGGCGCCGCGCACCATGCCCACGGCGAGCGCGGTCACGTTCTTGAGCGACCCGCACATCTCCACGCCCACCACGTCGTTGGAGACGAACGCGTGGAAGTAGTCGGTGGAGCACGCCTGCGCCACGAGGCGGGCGGCGGCTGGGTTCTTGCTTGCTACCACGGCGGCGGCGGGCTCGCGCGCAGCCACCTGGGCGGAAAGATTGGGGCCGGAGAGGCATGCGAAGCGATCGGCGGGCAGGTCGAGCGCCTCGCGCACTACTTCGTCCATGCGCTTGTAGGTGCCGCGTTCGATGCCCTTCATCAAAGACACCACGATGGCGTCGTCGGGCACGAGGCCGCGGAACTGTTCGAGCGCGGTGCGCGCGTACTGCGCGGCGATGGTGACGATGATGATCTTCGCGTTCGCCACGGCCTGCGCGCGGTCGCCGGTGGCGGTCATGGCATCGGGAAGCCTGTCGACGCTGGGAAGGCGCACCTCGTTGCGGTGGTCGCTGTTGATGCCCTCCACGATTTCCGGTTCGATGGCCCACATCGTCACATCGTTGCCCGCATCGGCCATCACCTGCCCGAACGCGGTTCCCCACGCCCCGGCACCCAGCACGGTCACATTAGTCATCTCATCGCTCCTTCGTCTTGTCGCCTGTCTTGTCGCGCGTCTTGTCGCCCGCAACCGCCGCCGCATGTTCCTCGCCGCGGCCATCGTCTCCCGTCGACCTTAGTCGCGCCTCGAGCTCGTCGCGTCGCGCCACGCCCTCGAGCGTCGTGGGGAAATACTCGCGCGGCACGCGCTGCATAAGACGGTAGTCCCACACGCCCTCCGCGGGCGGCTCCTCGCCACGAATCTCGGCCTCGTCGCGCTCCAGCACGGCGCGGATGCGGTTCGTCAGCACCTCCACGTTCACGGCCGGTGGTTCCTCGCCCCAGTCCTCGCTGCCTTCGAGCAGATCGGCGTAGTCCAGCCGGTCGCCGTAATGCATCA
>JAQXZM010000041.1 GCA_029227215.1 Bifidobacteriaceae bacterium
CACCAGATCCGCACCCAGCTGCAGGCCGGCGGCGAGATCGGCATGCACACGCTCGACCAGGATCTGGCGCGCCTCGTGACCAAGGGCGTGGTCGACCAGGCAGAGGCCGTCAAGAAGTGCCAGGTGCGCGAGGAATTCGAGGCCCTGTGCCAGCGCGGCATCGCCTGATGAGCGCGGCTTAGGGCACGATTTGCATGCGCCATGCCCAAGGCGCTGGAAGGTAATTCCCTTCCAGCGCCTTTTTGATGCCAAGCAACGTCTTTCACGATTCCACACCGCGGCGTACATCAGGCACGGTATATTGAACACAGACGCGGTCGTTCCCCGCCATCGCCGCGGCAAGGAAAGGACCTTCTATGGCATCTGATATCGCATCCGAGCGCACACAATCCGCCGAGCCGAGTGCACAGCCCACGCGTATCGCAGCGCCTGCCGGCACGCAGTGGCTGGCGGCAGGCGACCCCGTGCGCGAACGCATCCGCAAGGCGGCGCAAACCGTGCGCGACACCACTCCCCTGGCGCAATCGGTGACGAACTTCGTGACCGTGAACCTGGTGGCGAACGCCCAGCTGGCTGCGGGCGGCACCGCGGCGATGAGCTACCTTCCGGACGATGTGCTCGCCACCGCGCAACTGTGCCGCGCCTCCTACATCAACGTAGGCACGCTGCAGCCGTACTACCGCGAGGCATTCCCGCAAATCGCCGAGGGCTTCCGCAAGCTCGGCCACCCGTGGGTGCTGGACCCGGTGGCGGCGGGTATCGGCGAGACACGCACCGCGATCCTCATGGCGTTCCGAGACAACCCGCCGGCGGTGGTGCGCGGCAACGCATCCGAGGTGATCACCCTTGCCCGCATGTGGGGGCTCGATGCTGCTGATACCGCCAGCGATGCAACCGACCTGGCACAAAACCGCCCGCAGGGCGTGGAATCCGTGGACGGTGTGGATGCCGCTCGTGGCGCCGCCATCGCACTCGCCCGGTTCATCGGCGGTGCGGTCGCCGTCTCGGGCGAGACCGACTTGGTGACCGATGGAGCGGCGGTCTACCGTCTTGCAGGCGGCAGCGAGTACATGACGAAGATCACTGGCGCGGGTTGCTCCCTGGGCGGTGTGGTGGGCACGTATCTCGCGGTGAGCGATCCGCTGACCGCTGCCCTTGCCGCGAGCGCCCTGTACAACGTGGCGGGTGCCGCCGCGGGTGCCGTGGCGAAAGGCCCAGGCAGCTTCCAGGTCGAGTTCCTCGATGCCTTGTGGAACACGACGCCGCAGCAGATCGCCGATGCGCCGATCGCCGTGGAGGGCTGATTGCCGAAAGTCGCAATCAACAAAGTCACAACCAACAGACTCGCAACCAACACGGCACCGCCACAACCCACGCCTTCAATCATCTTCAACCGTCTTCAATCCGACGATTTCGATGGAGTAACCCTCCGGAAAGGATGCCTTCATGTCATCTGAGAATGCAGATACCACAGACGCCGCGCAGGAATCGCAGCCGGCCGCCAAGCGCACGCTGAAGCCGGCGACCGACCCCACGTATGTGAACACGCTCGCCTCCGTCGCCATCTACCCCAATGGCGTGGGCGAAGAGCTCTCGCAGTATGTGAGCCAGGCGGTCGAGGTGATCCGCGAGTCGGGGCTTACCAACGAGACGCATTCGATGGCGACGGAGATCGAGGGCGACCTCGATGACGTGCTGGGCGTGATCCGCGATGCGACGATGAAGCTCGCCGGCCAGGGCTACCGCACCGGCGTGCACCTCTCGCTCGACATCCGCCCCAAGTTCCGCGACCAGATGCACGCGAAGGTGAAGCTCGTCGACTCCATCCTCGCCGCGCAGGGCGACGCAGACGAGGGCGAGAACGCGCACTGACGACGAAAGCTGAGCCATTGCGCGGCGGTGCAACAGTGCCAATCGCCGCGGCGTGGCCTAGCAACAAACCCGTCTCATGGAAACAAACCGGTCCTGGACACAACAGCGTCCAGGACCGGTTTTGCATGCGCTCGTGTGAGCCCTTGCGTTTGGCCTTCCGTCTCCCCGTCTCAGCCTTTCTTCACGCCGCCGAAGCGACGGTCGCGGTTCACATAATGCTCGATGGACCGCCAGAACGCCTGGCGGCCATAGTCGGGGAAGAGCTCCGGCGCGAAGTCGAGCTCGGCGTAGGCGGCTTCCCACGCGAGGAAGTTGCTCGTGCGCTGCTCGCCGGATGTGCGGATCACCAGGTCACAATCGGGGATGTCCGGGTTATACAGGTGCTGGGCGAAGGTCTTCTCGGTCACGCGGTCGCCGGCGATCTTGCCATCACGCACTTCGCGGGCGATCTGCGCCGCCGCGTCGGCGATCTCGGCACGGCCGCCGTAGTTGATGCAGAACACCACGTCGATCGTGGTGTTGTGCTTCGTGAGCTCCTCCGCCTTCTCGAGTTCCTCGATGACGGACTTCCACAGCTTGGGGCGGCGGCCCGACCAGCGGATGCGCACGCCCCAGCTGTTGAGCTGCGCCACGCGGCGGTGGATGATGTCGCGCGAGAAGCCCATGAGGAAGTGCACCTCGGAGGGCGAGCGCTTCCAGTTCTCCGTGCTGAACGTGTACAGGCTCAGGTAGCGCACGCCTGCTTCGATGGCGGCAGCGATCACATCGCACACCACCGGCTCGGCGGCCTGGTGCCCGTCGGTGCGCACGAGGCCGCGTTGCTGCGCCCAGCGGCCGTTGCCGTCCATGATGAGGCCCACATGACGGGGCACTTTGCCCTTGGGGAAACTGGGGATGATGGACGGATCGGAAAACGGAGCCGCGGGAACGTCGAGCGACGTGTAATCCACTTTCTCAAAACTCATACCATCGAATGTAACAGCCGGAGTGAACGAATT
>JAQXZM010000042.1 GCA_029227215.1 Bifidobacteriaceae bacterium
ATCCACGTAGGCGCCCGGCCACTCACACTGCCTGAGTGGAAGGACGTGCTCGAACAGGCGGGGTTCGAGGTCGAGACCGCGATGGTGCGCCCCATGCACCTGCTTGAGCCGGCGCGCATCATCGCCGACGAGGGCGTGGGCGGCGCCCTGCGCTTTGCATCCAACATGGTGCGCAACGGCGCCGGCAGGAAGCGCGTGCTTGCGATGCGTCGCGTGTTCCGCCAGTACGACGCGAACCTGTGCGCCTACGCGCTGGTGGCGCGCAAGCGCTAGCGGCGCAATCCCGGCGCTTTCGCCGCGAGGAACGCGCACACCGCCACGAGTGGCAGTGTGGCGGGCGGGAAGCACAGCGCCAGCACCACGATCGTGAGCACCGGCTTGCGGGTGCAGGCGCTCGCGAGCGCGGCGGCGGCGCATGCAACGGCGATCATCGGATCGCAGCCGGTCGCCAGCGCCAGCGCATAGCCGGCGCTCACCCCGCAGAAGATCATCGGGAAGAACTCGCCCCCGATCCAATCGCCCGCCACGCACACGGCGGTGGCGGCGAGCTTCGCCACGCAGGTGAGCGCGAGGAACGCCGCCGTGGACTGTCGCCAGCTGCCCAACAGCGCCACGGTGCCGGTCTGGCCGGAAAACAGCACATCCGGCAAGCCGATGGCGAGCGCTCCCACGAACGCGCCGGCGATCACCGCACGCGTCACATGCCGATGCTCGCCGATGATGGCGGCGACCTTGCCGCTCACCGCATGGCACAGCAGCGAGAATTGCGCGAGCGCATAGCCGATCGCCAGTGCCGCCACCGCCCACAGCCAGTCGCGGGAGGCGGCATGCAGATAGTCCACGGCTTGGAAGCGGGGCAGGGAGCCCGCCGTGCCGAAGCACTTCACGAAGCCCAGGATGCCCAGCACGAACCCGGCCGCGGCAACCACCCACAGCACGCCCGACGCGGGGCGCGAATACGCGTAGATGAACGGGCGGTGCTCGGAGGTTGTGGATTCGGCTGCGGGCTTGGTTGCGGATTCGGATTCGCCGGGTTGAGCAGATGACGGTTGGCTGGAGGCCGCGGAATCCTGCGCTGTTGTGTTATCGGATGTTATTGATTGGCGTGCCCTTGTCTGGGCGCTTTCGCCCCGGCCGGCGTCTTCACCTCGGCAAGTGCCCTCATGCACCCCGGAGAGGCTGCGGATCGCGGCGCTCAACGTATGGTCCGGGTTCCTCACCGCCGCCAGCCCGGAGCGGCGCAGCGCGTGGATGCCCGCATATACGCCCGCTGTCACGAATCCGCACACGCCCGCCTCGGGGCCCACTGCGCCGCCGAACGCGATGGGCAGCAGGAACAGCACGAGCGACTTGCCCACGTTCGGCAGCCGATAGGTGCCCGTCGCGCGCGCCTTGGCGATCACCTGGCCGAGCGTGTCGAGGCTATAGCCGAAACGTTTTGTGGCGATGCCGATGAGCAGGCCGCCAGCTACGCCCAGCGCCACCGGGCTCAGCTGCCGCAGCAGGGGCGAGGGGAGAGCGTCGCGCAGCCGGTCCCACAGCAGGCGTTGCAGCAATTCCGAAAGCCGCAGCGTGCCCACCGTGCCGACTCCCACCACGCCGCCCACGAGGAACGCGAGCAGCAGCAGGATGGCGATGACGCCTGCGAGCGTGCCAGGGTGCAGTGGGCGCTCGGCGGCGTCCATGATGCGCCTGCGCGGTGTTCTCTGCTTGCGCTGTGTTCTCTGCTTGCGCTGTGGCGGATTCGTGTGGTCTTGCTGCATGTCTTGCATGTCGCCCCTCGCGTTCGCTTCGTGGATCGTGCCAATTCGTCGGATTTATGGGGGAATTCCCGCCGTGAAATTCTCGTCTTCATGATAGGGAATCAACGGGAACGGAAATCGGAAGCCGAATATCTGCAGGGAGGCATGCCACAGGCTCTTTCCAGAACGATGCCAGCGGGATTATTCCGCTGGGAGCGTCATCGCTCGCGCCGCGCCTGCCGTTGTCGCAAGCGACGGGGATAATCGCACCAGAGGTCTTGCCGCCCGGCTTGGAGCGGGTGGCAGCGCAGACCGCGCACCGCGCATCACAGTGCGCCATCCAGCCCATCGAAACAGTCCAAGGAGCATTCCATGACCCAAGGTCCCGTCCTTGTTGTCGATTTCGGCGCCCAGTACGCCCAGCTCATCGCGCGTCGCGTGCGCGAGACCGGCGTGTATTCCGAGCTGATCCCCCATTCCAAGTCGGTGGAGGAGATCCTCGCCAAGAAGCCCAGCGCCATCATCCTGTCGGGTGGCCCGGCATCGGTGTATGAGGACGGCGCCCCGCAGGTCGACCCCAAGCTGTTCGAGACGGGCATCCCGGTGCTCGGCATCTGCTACGGTTTCCAGGCGATGGCATACGCGCTCGGCGGCACCGTGGACCGCGCAGCCCTGGGCGAGTACGGCCACACCGAGGCTTCGATCAGCGACGCGAGCGGCATCCTCGCCGGCTCGCCCGTCACGCAGAACGTGTGGATGAGCCACGGCGTCGCCGTCACCAAGGCGCCCCTGGGCTTCACCGTGCAGGCGACCACGCCGGGCGCGCCGGTCGCCGCCATGGCGGACGAGTCCCGCAAGCTCTACGGCGTGCAGTGGCATCCTGAGGTGCGCCACACCGAGCTTGGCCAGCAGCTCATCGAGAACTTCATCCACAAGTGCGCCGGCCTGGAGCGCAACTGGTCCACCGAAGGCATTATCGAGGAGCAGATCGCCAAGATCCGCGAGCAGGTGGGCGACGCCCAGGTGATCTGCGGCCTGTCCGGCGGCGTGGATTCCGCTGTCGCCGCCACCCTTGTGCACAAGGCAATCGGCGACCAGCTCACCTGCGTGTTCGTGGACCACGGCATGCTGCGCAAGGGCGAGGCCGACCAGGTGAAGCAAGACTTCGTGGAGGCCACCGGCATCAAGCTCATCGCCGAGGACGCCTCCGAGGACTTCCTCACCGCCCTCAAGGGTGTCACCGAGCCGGAGCGCAAGCGCAAGATCATCGGCGAGAAGTTCATCCGCACGTTCGAGAAGTCCACGCGCGAGGTCATGGCGCAGGCGGGCGAGCAGGGCGGCGAGGTCAAGTTCCTCGTGCAGGGCACGCTCTACCCGGACGTCGTGGAGTCCGGCGGCGGCGACGGCGCATCCAACATCAAGAGCCACCACAACGTCGGCGGCCTGCCCAAGGACCTCAACTTCAAGCTCATCGAGCCGCTGCGCACCCTGTTCAAGGACGAGGTGCGCGCCATCGGCACGAAGCTGGGTCTGCCGGACGCAATCGTGTGGCGCCAGCCGTTCCCCGGCCCGGGCCTGGGCATCCGCATCATCGGCGAGATCACGCGCGAGCGCCTCGACCTGTTGCGCGACGCGGACGCGATCGCCCGCGAGGAGCTGAGCGCCGCCGGCCTCGACCGCGACATCTGGCAGTGCCCGGTGGTGCTGCTGGCGGACGTGCATTCGGTGGGCGTGCAGGGCGACGCCCGCACCTATGGCAACCCGATCGTGCTGCGCCCGGTGAGCTCGGAGGACGCGATGACCGCCGACTGGAGCCGCGTGCCGTACGACGTGCTCTCGCGCATCTCCACGCGCATCACGAACGAGTGCCGTGGCATCAACCGCGTGGTGCTCGACGTGACGAGCAAGCCGCCGGCAACCATCGAATGGGAGTGAGCCGCACCTAGCCCGCTCCGGCATGGGCGGGCGGTGCGGTGTCGCCTGATTGGCAAATAGCAGGGCCTCGGAGGAACTGGAACGGAAGTTCATCGGTCTCCGAGGCCTTGCGTTATTTCGGAGTCGCGCCGTCCATTTTGGTATCATGATGTGCAATATGAGGAAGGCGGATTGTCGGGACGGGAGGACGGAAATGGACGGCGGCGAGAAGGACGGGTTGGCGAGTCTCGTCAACCTGGTCGGCGAGACGACCGAGTATGACAAGAAACGGGCGGTGGAAATCAAGAAGCCGTAGAGCTGGTGTAAGAGCATCAGCGCGTTCGCGAACACCTCCGGCGGATTTCTGGTGTTCGGAATCTCGGACGACGACGAGGTCGTGGGGCTTCCTGATGCCGCGGGGGACGCGGAGAGAATCAGCGAGATTATCAAGCAGCGCATCAGGCCGTTGCCTGATTTCAACCTGGGCTTCCGCCGGACCGACGAAGGGCAGGAACTCATCGTCCTGCAAGTGGGGAAAGGCGAGGAGACACCTTATTATTACAGTGCCGATGGCAGCACGGAAGCATTCGTGCGCGTGGGGAACGAGAGCGTTCCGGCGACCCCGACGGACCTGAGAAGACTGGTGCTGAGGGGCAGGAATTCGAGCTTCGATTCATTGGATTCGCGATATGTGGCGTCGGACTATTCGTTTTCCAAGGTGAAGGAACGCTACAAGGTCTGGACCGGCAGGAGCATGGACGAGAAGGAGTACGAATCCTTCGGCATCGTCGGAGTCGACGGGAGACTTACGAATGCCGGGGCCTTGCTGGCCGACGAATCACCCATCCGGTATTCCAGGGTCTTCTGCACCAGGTGGAATGGGAAGACGAAGAGCGGCGGAATCGTCGATGCGCTGGATCACAAGGAGTTCAGCGGGAGTCTGATTTCTCTGCTCAACGACGCGGAAGCCTTCATCAAGAACAACTCCAAGACGATGTGGAAGAAGACGGACAACTCCCGCCTGGAGTTTCCCGAATACGTTCACCGCAGCTATTTCGAGGCCTTGGTGAACGCTCTGGTCCACCGTGACTACGTCGAGTATGGCAGCGAGGTCCATGTGGACATCTTCGATGACCGCATGGATATCTATTCCCCAGGCGGGATGGTGGACGGCACACGCGTGCAGGACAGGAACATCGACCGGATTCCATCACGAAGGCGAAACCCGGTACTGGCGGACATCTTCGACCGGCTGGGCTATATGGAGCGTTCCGGAAGCGGGCTGGGCAAGATCCGGGACGGCTACGAGAACGCCGCCAATTTCACGTCGGGTGAGGAGCCCGAGTTCTACTCGGACCGTACGGAATTCATCGTCACTTTCCCGAATCTCAACTATGGCAAGCAGCTGGTGGAAGAATCTGACGATACTTCGGCGGAAAAATTAGCAGATAAATCGTCAGATTCGGCGGTATCTGCCGATGAATCAGCGGAATCGGCGGAAAATCAGCAGAATCGGCGAATTCAGCGGATAAATCAGCGGAATCAGCAGAAAAATCAGCAGAATCGGCGGAGCCAGCAGAACTACCGAAGCCATTGACGAAACGACAGGTTGAGATAGTTAGCAAGATGGAGGTGGGAAGAGAATATAGCGCTGGTGAAATAGCTGACATGATTGGACTTAAGATACCGAGAACCAGGCAGTTATTGGTGCAGTTGGCCAATATGGAAAGGATTCGAATGACTGCAACTACGAAAAACAGACGATATGTCAAGGTTCCGCCGGCTCGTAGTTGAGAACGTACTGGTTATTCTTCGCGTCATCGCGCCAGTCGGCTGGTTTGCGGATTGTGTGGGGCGAGCGCCGAGCCTGGACTCTCCCATGGTGTTTGGCATCGGGCGCGGTAAGTTGTGAACGGAGAGGCGAGAATATTGGCGAGATTCGTATGGAACGTGAACACGGCATTCCGCAGGGGGATTGCCGCGGCTTTAGCACTTGTGGCGATGATGGGGCTGGCGGGGTGCGGGCGATTTGCTTCGCAGGGGGGTTCTCGGGATGCGGCGAGCAGCGCGGTGGCCTCGTCGCAACAGGTCGCGGGCTCCGCGGGCTCGGCGGCATCGGGCGCGGCAGGCAATGGCTCGTCAAGCGGCGCGACATCGCCTGCCGCAGGCTACGCGGTGCGGGAGATCGACGTGACCAACGACGGCCAGAAGATCTATGGCGAGGCATACGTGCCCGACGCCGCTGCCGGCAACCGGGTGCCGCTCGTGATCTTCTCTCATGAACTGGGCGGCAGCCACGGGTCCTGGACTCTGTTCGCCCAGGTGCTCGCACGGCGCGGATACGCCGCCTACACGTTCGACTACCGCAGTGGCACGGCGGGCGGCAACAAGAGCGACGCCATCGACCCGCAGTCGGGCGCCAACGTGGGCATGTCGGTGATGACGGAGGCTTCCGACCTTGACGCGGTGATCCGTGCCGCGCAAGGCTGGGATTTCGTGGACGCGGGCCGCATCGTGCTGGTGGGCGCCAGTCAGGGAGGCATGGTCGCCGCGGTGGAGGCTGCGGCCCATCTGGATGTGGCGAAGGCGATGATCCTGCTATGCCCGGCGTTCAACATCGTGGACGAGGTGCACGCGCGGTTCGCGTCGGAAGCGGACGTGCCCCAGACCGCCGACCTCATGAACGGCTGGATGACGGTGGGGCGCAACTACGCCACCGACGTGTGGGATTACGACGTGTATGGCACGATCGGTGCCTACGCCGGCCCGGTGCTGATTTTGCACGGCACCGCCGATAACACGGTCGACATCGCGTACTCCCAGCGGGCGGCGCAGACGTATCCCCATGCTGAGTTCCATGCGCTCGACGGGGCGGGTCACGACTTCGCTGGTTCCGATTTCGCCGCGGTGGCGGGCTACGTGCAGGACTTCCTGGCGCGCAACGCGCCGGTCGGCAAGTGAGACTGCACGCGGCAGGACATGGCGGAGCAGGGGAGCGGTGACCTCGTGTTCGGCGTGGGCGAAACGCGGCATGGCGCAATGAGGCCTGCTTTTACAATCTTCGTAAATGTTCAGAAATGGCTTGTCAAGCGTGATTTCTTGCGATTGCAATCGGCGCATGCCTGAGCTTGACCGCACGTCAGGCCTCTGACCAAGTCCTTACGATTACCCGTACCGAAAGGAACCATCATGGCACGCGTCCTCATCGTCTCCGGTCACCCCGATCCCAGCGATTCCGTCGCCAACGAAACCATCGTCTCCGAACTCTCCGCGCTGCTGCCCGACGCCGAGGTTGACGACCTGGGCAAGCTGTACCCGGACTTTCAGATCGATGTGGCCGCCGAGCAGGCGAAGCTCGTCGCGGCGGACGTGATCGTGCTGCAGTACCCGGTGTGGTGGTACAGCTATCCGTCCCTCATGCACAAGTGGATGGAGGACGTGTTCGTGCACGGCTTCAGCCACGGCAGCACCGGCGACAAGCTCGCCGGCAAGAAGCTCGTCGTCTCGTTCACCGCGGGCGCGCCCGAATCCATGTATGAGCCGGGCGCCGGTGTCATCACGGTGGATGACATGCTCGCGCCCCTCAAGGCGACGTGCAAGCTCACGCGCATGGAGTTCGCCGGCCATGTGTTCACCGGCGGCGTGTCGTACCTGACCCGTGTGGACGATGCCGCGCGCCAGCAGATCGCCGAGCGCGCCAAGGCACATGCCCGCAAGGTCGCCGATCTTGTCGAACAGCTGTAGGCCGCTGCAGCCGGCAAATAATCCGTAGGCACGAGAATCCGAAGGCATAAGAAAAAGGCGATCAGGCGATGAAATACGCAACGCTGGGAAACACCGACCGGTCTCCAAGGTGTGCATCGGCTGCATGAGCTTCGGCAGGGCCGGCACGATGCACGACTGGACGCTCGACGAGAACGCCACCGACCAGGTCGTCGCCCATGCGCTCGACCTGGGCATCAATTTCTTCGACACCGCCAACGGCTACTCCGCCGGCACAAGCGAGGAATACCTCGGCCGTGCTCTCAAGCGCCATGCCGACCGCAGCAAGGTGGTGATCGCCTCCAAGGTCTACTTCAACCCCGGCAGGCTCTCCCGTGAAGCGATCATGCGTGAGATCGACGGCAGCCTGAGCCGCCTCGGCACCGACTACCTCGACCTGTACGTCATCCACCGTTTCGATTATGAGACGCCGATCGAAGAGACGATGGAAGCGCTCAACGACCTCGTGGTCGCCGGCAAGGTGAGGGCGATCGGCGCCTCCGCGATGTACGGCTACCAGTTCAATAACATGCAGCAGGTAGCGAAGGACCACGGTTGGGCGCAATTCCAGACGATGGAGAACCACTACAACCTGCTGTACCGCGAGGACGAGCGCGAGCTGATCCCCGTGTGCCGGCAGTGGGGCGTGTCCCTCATGCCCTACAGCCCGCTCGCCGGCGGGCACCTGACCCGCCCCACCTGGGAAGGCGGATCGCTGCGCGCCCGCACCGATCGCGTGGCGATGGGCAAGTACGACCGCATGAAAGACGCCGACATCGCCATCGTGCAGCGCGTCGACGAACTGGCCCGCAAGCATGGAGTCGCGATGCAGCAGATCGCGCTCGCCTGGGAATGGGCGAAGGGCGTGACCTCGCCCATCGTCGGCGCCACCAAGACGAAGTACCTCGACGATGCCGCCGCCGCGCTCGATGTGAAACTGACCGGCGAGGAGATCGCCTACCTCGAGGAACCCTATGTGCCCCATCCCATCGTCGGCGCCATCGACCACAACCCGTCTCAAGGTGTGATGCTCCTCGACGAGAAGAAGTGACGTGGGAAGAGTGATGCTGTGGCCGTGACGACAGGAGGAACGACCTGCGTCACGCTGGGCTGGTGAGACCGAGGCGGTAGCGCCGGAGCTGCAATGCCCGGGCAGTGCCCCGATGCCAGGACGGCGCCGCGATGCTTCCGCCGACAGGATAGTGGGGCAAGTCCATGATGCTGGAAGGCAGTGGTGCCGGCAGGCCTGATATCGGCAGGCGAGGAATCCGTAGAGTAAGCAACCGCCCCGTTGTGCGCATGATCACACGCACCGCGGGGCGGTTCTATATTTATGGTGCGGCTCCATATTATTGGTGGGGCTGCTCTGTGGCTATGGTGCATCGACCGTGGTGGCTATTCCTGTTTTTGATGCATGCCGTGTTAGCTAGTTGCGGCATTTCCATCCCGTGTGCGCAGGTGCGCACCAGACAGGGGAGTTATGCGTGCTCCGGGCGGGAGAGGCTGACGCTGAGGATTGATGCGGTTGGGTGTCGGAACATCTGACTTTGCGGGGGAATTTCAGATTGTCAGGGATTCTGGTCTCGGAATTTGTGTCTTTTTCTCTGAGAATGTGCGAATCGGATGCCGATACCTCTGACAATCGAAATTGCACCCTCAAAATCAGGGATTCTGACACCCTGGTGGTGCTGGAACTGTCGAAGATCCCACGGCCGGCGGGGGATCTGCTGTCCACGCTCACACAAGCCAGCACAAGCCAGCACAAGCCAGCACAAGCCCGCGCGAGCCAGTGGGTCCTCGCCCGCAAGCCGGAACAAGCCCACCCCGCCCCCGCTCTGCACAGCCTGCAATTCACCCTCCGTCTACTCGGTGTGCGCGGGGCGTTCACCTCGAAGCGTCATGCCGTGAAACTTCTAGAAACGGCGCGGCTTCACGACTCGCAACGCGCTCTGAAAAGTCGTATGCACATCGTAAGCTGTTCGTCGGTTGGGAAAAAGGCGGGACGCCTTGGCCCCATCACAGTAATGGCAAACGCACTGCGGCGCGTAATGCGCCAAGGTGCAGGAAGTTACAGGAGTACAAATGACGAGTCCTGTTATTGGCACACCTTGGAAGAAGCTCAACCGAGCAGTCTCCGAGGAGTCTCTCGAAGGCGTTGACAAGTACTGGCGTGCAGCCAACTACCTGTCGATCGGTCAGATCTATCTTCTCAAGAACCCGCTCATGAGGGAGCCGTTCACCCGCGATGACGTCAAGCATCGTCTTGTCGGTCACTGGGGCACCACCCCTGGCCTGAACTTCCTCATCGGCCACATCAACCGCTTCATCGCCGATCACCAGCAGAACACCGTGATCATCATGGGCCCGGGCCACGGCGGCCCGGCTGGCACCGCTCAGTCCTACCTGGACGGCACCTACTTCGAGATTCGTCCGGACATCACCAACGATGAGAAGGGCCTGGCGAAGTTCTTCCGTCAGTTCTCTTACCCGGGCGGCATTCCTTCCCACTACGCACCGGAGACCCCGGGCTCCATCCATGAGGGTGGCGAGCTCGGCTACGCGCTGTCCCACGCTTACGGCGCTGTCTTCAACAACCCGAGCCTGTTCGTGCCGGCCATCGTCGGCGACGGCGAGGCCGAGACCGGCCCGCTGGCCACCGGCTGGCAGTCCAACAAGCTCATCAACCCGCGCACCGACGGCATCGTGCTGCCGATCCTGCACCTCAACGGCTACAAGATCGCCAACCCGACCATCCTGTCCCGCATCTCCGACGAAGAGCTCCACGAGTTCTTCCACGGCATGGGCTATGAGCCGTACGAGTTC
>JAQXZM010000043.1 GCA_029227215.1 Bifidobacteriaceae bacterium
GGCCTCGACCTGCCTGAGGTGTCGCTTGTGGCGATCCTTGACGCCGACAAGGAAGGCTTCCTGCGCTCCTACCGTTCGCTCATCCAGACGATCGGCCGCGCCGCCCGCAATGTGAACGGCACTGTGATCATGTACGCCGACGACATCACCGACTCGATGCGCAAGGCCATCGACGAGACCGAACGCCGCCGCCGCATCCAGATCGCCTACAACAAGGAGCACCACATCGACCCGCAGCCGCTGCGCAAGAAGATCAGCGACGTCAACGACATGCTCGCCAAGGAGGACGTGGACACCGAGACCCTGCTCGCCGGCGGTTACCGCAACGCGGGCAAGGCCGGCAACTCCCATTACGGCCTGCCCACGGCGGACGCGAACCAGGCCGCTGCGGTGCGCGGCGACCTCGAGACCGCCGGCCTGCCCGCCAAGGACCTCGCCGAGCTCATCCGGCAGCTTTCCGACCAGATGCACACGGCCGCCGAGCAACTGCAGTTCGAGCTCGCCGCCCGCCTGCGCGACGAGATCCGCGACCTGAAGAAGGAGCTGCGGCAGATGAACGAGGCAAGCAAGTAGGGGAGCCAAGTGGGGGAGGAGCGCGAAGAACGGCCAACCATTCGGTACACTGGTGGGTATGCCTGAAACCCCTGTGCTCTTTATGGTCATCACCTACGCCGTGCTCGCGGTGTTCTTCGTCGTCGACATCCTCATCATCGGTCGGCGCCCCCACGTGCCCAGCACCAAGGAATGCGTGCAGCACATCGCGTTCTTCGTCGCTGCCGCGCTTATCTTCGGCGCCATCATGTGGGCGGTCGCCGGCCCCAAGCCGGCCATCGAGTTCTACTCCGGCTGGCTCACCGAGTATTCGCTGAGCATCGACAACCTCTTCGTGTTCGTCATCATCATGTCGAACTTCGCGGTGCCGAGGGAGCTGCAGAAATACGTGCTCTCCATCGGCATCACGATCGCGCTCATCCTGCGCGGCATCTTCATCGCCCTGGGCGCTGCCATCCTCACCCGGTTCACCTGGGTGTTCTTCCTGTTTGGCGCGTTCCTCATCGTCACCGCCGCGAAGCTGCTCAAGGGCGACGATGACGACGAGGAATACCACGAGAACATCTTCATCCGCGGGCTGCGCAAGGTCATGCCCATCACCGACAAATACGACGGCGAGAAGCTGCGCACCACGGTGAACGGCCGCAAGATGTTCACCCCGATGCTCATTGTGTTCTTCGCCATCGGCACCACCGACGTGATGTTCGCGTTCGACTCGATCCCCGCCATCTTCGGCCTGACGCGCGACCCGTTCATCGTGTTCACCACGAATATCTTCGCCCTGCTGGGCCTGCAGCAGCTGTACTTCCTGCTGGGCAAGCTCATCGACGAACTCGTCTACCTGCCGCTCGGCCTTTCCGCCGTGCTCGCGTTCATCGGCGTCAAGCTCATCATGGAGGCGCTCCATGGCAACACGCTGCCGTTCATCAACGGCGGCAAGGGCATCGAGGCGGTGCCCGAGATCCCCACATGGCTCTCGCTCGTCGTGATCGTGGTGTGCCTGGGGCTGGCGGCGCTCGCGTCCGTCATCAAGATGCGCCAGATGGCGTCCCGCCAGACCGCCGTGGACGCCGGCACCGCCGCCAACGAAGCGGTGTCTGTCTCCGCCGCCGAGGAAGGCCAGGAGCTTGCCGAGCAGAAGGAAGAGGCCGAGGAAGCCGAGGAAATCGCCCGGATCGAGAAAGCCGTGGACGGAGCCGAACATCGGTGAGCGGCAGTGATCGATGATTGGCTGCGGATCGGCGGTGAATCGACGCATCAAGACGATTTGCGGATTCGCCCGGCCTCGCAATGAACCGACACAACGGTTGAGCAAGGTGTGAGCCGACGCTTCGCTGCGCATATCTACGGCTAGCGCCCTCAATGGTGCCGACATGGCACGACATTGGGGGCGCTTTGTGCTCATGTTGAACATTCGGTAACGTAGCGCGTGTTTTCCTTGCTCCGTCGTGAAGAATCTGTAGTATTGCAACTGTGAAATTTGGGATTCGCTCCCATTCCATAGATAACAAGAAACAGGTAGGCATTTCCATGCGCAAAGCAAAAATCGTCGACACCATCGGTCCCGCGAGCAGCTCTCTCGAAGTACTGACAGAACTTGTGAAGGCCGGCATGGACGTGGCCCGCATCAACCGTTCGCACGGCACCACCGAGGAACACAACGCCGTGTACAAGAACATCCGCCAGGCAGCAAAGAACGTCGGCCGTAACGTGGCCGTGCTCGTGGACCTCCAGGGCCCGAAGATCCGCTGCGGCTGGTTCGAGAAGAACGCCGAGGGCGAGGACAAGGTGCAGCTGGAGCCGGGCCAGCAGTTCATCATCACCACCGATGACATCACCGGCAACAAGGACCGCGTCTCCTGCACGTTCAAGGGTCTGCCGGGCGACTGCAAGCCGGGCGATCCGATCCTCATCGACGATGGCAAGGTGCGCCTCGAGGTCACCAAGGTCGAAGGCAACGACGTGTACACGAAGGTCGTCGTCGCCGGCCCCGTCTCCTCCCACAAGGGCATCAACCTGCCGGGCGTGGCAGTGAGCCTGCCGGCCCTCACCGAGAAGGACCAGGAGGACCTGCGCTGGGCCATCCGCACCGGCGCCGACATCATCGCCATGTCGTTCGTGCGCTTCGCCTCCGACATCGACCGCGCCCATGAGATCATGGACGAGGAAGGCCGCCGCATCCCGATCGTCGCCAAGATCGAGAAGCCGCAGGCTGTCGAGAACCTCGAAGAGATCGTGAAGACCTTCGATGGCATCATGGTCGCCCGTGGCGATATGGCCGTCGAGATGCCGTTCGAGGAAGTCCCGCTCATCACCAAGGAATGCATCCAGCTCGCCCGCCGCTATGGCAAGCCGGTTATCGTCGCCACCGAGGTGCTCGGCTCCATGGTGCACTCCCCGGTGCCGTCCCGCGCCGAGGCATCCGACTGCTCCAACGCCGTGCTTGACGGCGCCGACGCCACGATGACCTCCAACGAGACCGCCGTGGGCGATTACCCGGTGGAGACCGTCGCCACGATGGCCCGCATCTCCAACTACGCCACTGAGCATGGCTTCGATCGCATCCCTGCCATCAACGACATGGTGGTCACCGATTCCTCCGCCGTGGCCGACGCCGCCGTGCAGCTCGCCCGCACGATCAACGCCAAGTGCATCGCCGCGTTCTCCATGACCGGCAACACCGTGCACCGCATCTCCGCGCAGCGCCCGAGCTGCCCGATCTACGGTCTGTCCAACAACGAGCACACTACCCGTTGGCTGGCGCTCTCCTGGGGCACCGAGGCCTTCACGCTGCAGACCGAGTACCATGGCCTGCTGCGCAACCAGCTCATGGACCTTGCCGACAAGGTGCTCAAGGAGCAGGGCAAGGTCGAGGATGGCGACACCATCGTGGTGCTCGGCAGCTCCGACCGCTCCCACATCCCGGGCAAGACCAACTCCATCTACGTGCACACCGTGGGCAACTCCGAGGAGTGAACTCATAGGCATGCCGTATGCATGCAGTGACTGAATAAGGCTGGGTGGTCAGGCAAGGACTGACCGCCCAGCCTTTTGCGTGTGGCGTGCGATACTGCGGGTTATGAATTCCGCTGTACGTCGCAGTATGAGAGCCGGAATACAGAATAGGGGGTGTGCGGTCATCGAACCGCACACCCCCAAGGGGCGCAATGCTCTGAGAAGCGCTGGTGCTGGAGCGGTGCGCTACTGGCGCTTGCGCAGGAGGAGCACGCCGCCGGCGATGAGGAGAGCGCCCACCGCGCACATCAGCGCGATGCCCTGGGCGCCAGTGGTGGGCAGGATGCCGCGGTAGTTCTTCACAAGCAGCACGTTATTGGCCACGGAGGAGTGGTCGCCGGACGCGGCGAGCTCGTAGGTGAGCGTTTGCTTGGCGCCATCCTGGATGGTCCAGTTCTTGCCGTTCGCGGAGCCCGATTCATCGTTCTGCACATCGAAATCCTTGGCAGTGATCGTGGCGGTGATCACGGCGTTCGACATACGGTAGCCGTCCACGGTCTTGGTCTCCTTGACGTAGTATGCCGTGCCGTTGGAGGTGGCAGCGAGGCCTTCCACATTGATCGCGCCATGGGCGTCCGTCACGAGCGTTGCTTCCGTGCCATTGGGGTCGTAGTCGTAGGAGACCGTGCCATCACTGCTGGTGCTCTTGGTGAAGTGCAGCGTGTTCTTGCAGCTCTTGTCGGAGTACATCTGGAATTCCACACCCTCGAGTGCCTTGCCGGTGTTGCCGTCTTGCTTGTTGACCACGAGGTTGTACGTGTACACGTACGGATGCTCGGCGGGGGTCTTCTCGCCGCCGGACACGTCGCTCGGATTGTGCTGGTACGTCACGTCGTACTCATTGCCGATGGCCGTGTTGATCGGGGCGTTGCTGGACAGGTGGGCGGTGTAGTAGAGCTTCACCACCTTGCCGGCGAGCTTGAGGTTCGTCTTGTTGTTCGCATAGGCGGCGTTGGAGGCGTCGTCGCTGCCGAAACGCCACACGAGGGCCGTCTTGCCCGTGGCGGAATCGGTCTGGTTGCTGTCGGGCTTGACGGTCTTGTCGTACAGGGGCAGCGTCGTACTCGTCGCGCTGAACGCCGTGTCGTCGCTGGTGGTTGCGAAATAGCTGCCCACCATGATGGCGTCTGTGCGGTCATACACGAGGCTGGAGTCGAGTGTGTCGTTCATCGTGAACCAGAAGCCGTTGTCCTTGTAGTTCGTCACCCAGTCGCTGGGAATCTGGAACGTCAGTTGGTAGTGGATTGGCGTGTTTTCGTCGACGATGGCGGCCTTGCGCTGGTTCGTGTAGCCGGCCTCGTCGAGCTTGCCGCTCGCCGGGGCGTCCACGATGTTCTTGTGGGAGACCGGGGTGGAGGACTTGAGGTTCAACGTCACGTCGCCTGCAATCGGCTGGGTGATGACGAGCGAGACAGGGGAGTTGTCAGCAGTGCGGGAGGGCGCATTGTCATCATTCCCTGTG
>JAQXZM010000044.1 GCA_029227215.1 Bifidobacteriaceae bacterium
GGTTCCTGCTGGTGTGCCGCCGGTGGCGTTGGGGCGTGCGGTGCTGGATGCGTACGCGGCGTTGGACGGGTGGAAGGCGGAGCATCCGGGCGGCATGCCCCCGGCCGCGCCGCCCGATGCGAGCGCGAGCGCGTGCGACGGCAGCGTGGTGACGCTGCCCGTCCCGGCCGGCGGGTTCGTGGAGGAGACTCCGTCCGCGGCCGAGGTGCTGCTCCAGTGGTCGCTGCCCGGCCGGGACGGGGAGCCCGTCGCATGGCTGTACCTGGAGGAGGGCGACTGGGACGGGCCCGGCGGGGACGATGCGTGGGACGAGTGGGTGGGGCGGTGGCGCGTCTCGTGCGGGGAGCCCCGTTCCGTGTCGCGCGGCGCGTGGGACGGCGGCCCGTTCGGCGTGCGCTGGGAGGCGCGCAACGCTTCCTCCCTTTCCATCGCGTTGGTCGCGCCCGTGGGCGGGGAGGCGGCCGTGCGCCTGTGCCTGGACGTGGAGTCCCCCGGGCGCCGCGCCCGCATGACGGCCCGCCTGGAACAGGCCCTCGGGGACGCCGCGCGCGCCACGCGCATCACACCCGCCCCACCCGAAAACTAAACATAAAGCCGAGGCCGGCGCAATTGCGTGTAGGGTTTGGAACCGCGCATTGCATGGGCGCCGGCAAGATCCACATCGGCGAGCAGCAGTTCGTCACCGGCACCGGCTTGCGCGACTGTGGAGCCATCCGGCCCGGCGATGATGGACCGGCCGGAGAACTCCATGCCGTCTTCCGCTCCGCACCTATTGCACATGGCGACTATCGCGCTGTTGTGGAAAGCCTGCACCCTGACCTCCCAATCGAACATCTCCAGCGGTTCGGCCAACGTATTGGCGGTGGGCACAAGCACAAGGTCAGCTCCGCGCAGCACGCTGGTGCGAATCGACTCGGGGTAGTGCCGGTCGAAGCAGATCACTATGCCGATGTGCCCCAGCGGAGTGTCAAACACATGGAATCCGTCGCCGGGCGCGTAATAATCCTGCTCATAGAATTTCTCAGCCTGCGCGATATGCACCATCTGTTGTGTGCCGACGAGTTCACCCGTGCTGCTGATCAGCAAGCTCGTGTCGTATCGTGCGCCGTCCTGTTCGATATAAAGGTTCGGGCTTGCCCAGATGCCGTATGTGGCGCAGGCCTTGCGCAGCGCGTGCACCTGTGGGCCGTCGATGTTCATTGCAAATTGGGACGCATCGCCGTAAGGGCTGCGTTTGCGGGGATATTGGGGAAAGAACGGGGAAAGCTGCACTTCGGGGAACATCACCAGACTTGCACCGGCTTCGGCGGCGCGTTCAATGAGGTCGATGCTGCGCGTCAGGTTGCGGTCCACTGCGGTTGCGGTGTCATCGGCGGTGGCAGCCATGTGCATTTGGGCGAGTGCGATTCTCATGCACTCAGTGTGCTGCAATGCCGCGACTGTGGCAGAGGTATTGCAGCACAGCAGCGCGGCAGGGGCATTGCAGCAGCATGGCGAATCATGGCGGGAACCGGGTTGCAATGCTCCGTGATGCGCGATACCCTGTAACGTTCTGCAAAGGTGGAATCAAGGTTCCGCCCTATGACCCCATGAAAGGACGCCGCACATGGCACATGATGACAATCAGGTGTTCACACCTGAAGAATCCCGCATGATCTGGATCGATTGCGAGATGACGGGACTTGACATCTTCCACGATGAGCTGTGCGAAGTGTCCGTGGTTCCCACTGATTTCAACTTCAAGGTGCTCGACAAGGGCATCGATGTGGTCATCAAGCCCAGCGACGCGGCGGTGGCTCACATGAACGACTTCGTGCGCCATATGCATACGTCTTCGGGGCTTGTGGACGAATGGAACCGTAGCGGCCTGCCCTTGGAGGAGGCCCAGCGCCAAGTGGTGGAATACGTCAAGCGTTTCCTGCCGGCGAATGGCAAGGCGCATCTGGCGGGCAACTCCATTCACTCCGACAAGAAGTTCCTTGACCGTTACATGCCTGACCTCACGGCGTTGCTGCATTACCGTGTGATCGACGTGAGCACCCTCAAGGAGCTCGCGCGCCGCTGGTACCCGCAGGTGAGCCTCAACAAGCCTGCCAAGCATGGCGGTCATCGCGCTTTGGCGGACATCATCGAGTCGATGGACGAACTGCGTTATTACCGTGACATGTGCTTTGTGCCGCAGCCCGGTCCTGATGCTGACGCGGCGAAGGCGGGCGCGGCGAACGTGGAGCGCACGAGCCTGCTGCGCGTGTATGAGGAGGACGGCAATCCGGTGGAGGATCCGAACACCCCGCAGAAGGCGGATTACTGATCTGCCTGATCTGCGCAGACGGTGCCGAGACCGGTGCCGAAACGTTGCCGCCGCTGGGGTGCCTCTTGGGGCGTTTCAGCGGCGGTACTTTTCAAGGTCGACGGCGTTCCTGTTATTGGGATCCCCGTCAGGGGCATCCCTAAGGCTTACATGAGGCTTTCGTCGTAGATGGCGCGCGCGCCGCCCACATACTTGGGGCGGTAGCGTGCGCACACGAGGTGCGCGCTGCCGATCGCGTCGAGCGAGATGCGCAGTGGCACCGCGACGGGACGCAGATGCATGCCGATGAGGGTGTCGCCGATGTCCATGCCCGCTTTGGCGAGATGCCGGATGTCTTCCACCAACACCGGGTCGTCGAAGCGCTGGTAGGCGATGGTGCCGAACGCGCCGCCCGCATGAGTGGGCTGGGGAATGGCGTTGACCTGCTCGAGGTCATAGCGTTCCATGCAGCCGCGCTCCATTACTATGGCGCGGTTGAGATGCTCGCAGCATTGCGCTGCGAGAAACACGCCGGCGGGCTTGAGCACGGATTGGATGCCATTGAAAAGATACGGTGCCACGCGCATGGATGTGTGCGTGCCAATGCGTTCGCCCAGCACTTCGCTTGATGAGCAGCCGACCACGAAGATGTCGCCTGCCTTTTCATGCGAGGCGGCGAGCACTTCGCGCGTCGCCTGCGCCGCCTGTTCGCGCACCTTCTCATAGAAGGCGAGCTCCTCGCCGGTGGGGGCGGGGGAGGTGGCGGCGTCTGACGCCGCGGTGCTGGTGGTGCTGCTGGTTACAGGGGTTGCGCTCATGGTGTGGTCCTTTTCTTGATTTCTGGATATCGGTCCATATCGGTTCCTTGATATCGATGTGAGATATCGATGTCGTGATATCGGTCCCGAGGATTGCTCTATGCATGAATTGTAAGGGGCGCAATCGTGCGCCGCCGCTGTTCGCCCGCCGAATAATCATCATGAATGCCCTTCCGCCGCATCGCCGCCTCCGCCACATAATCACCCCACCCAATGGTTGCCGCTGGCTCATGGGCGGACACCCGCGCATCGATTCACGGCGGGCGGCGGCGTATGCTGAATTGGCCAACAGATGCTCAACGATTTCGGCGGGAGCGGGATGAAGCAGGACGAGGCATTGCAGATCATGAACGCCGGCGCGTCGGTGTTCCTCACCGGTGCGCCGGGCGCCGGCAAGACCTATGTGCTCAACAAGTTCGTGGAGCATGCGCGCGCCACGGGGCGCACGGTGTCCGTCACCGCCACCACCGGCATCGCCGCCACGCACATCAATGGCCAGACCATCCACTCCTGGAGCGGCATCGGCGTGGCGCAGGCGCCGAGCGAAGCGCTCATCCGCCGCATCCGCTCGTTTCGCCGCAAGGCGTTGCAAAGCGCCGACGCGCTCGTCATCGACGAGGTGTCGATGATGCCCGCCTGGCAGTTCGACCTCGTGGACCAGGTGTGCCGCGCGGTGCGGCGCAGCCATGACGAGCCGTTCGGCGGGCTGCAGGTCATCGTCTCCGGCGATCTGTTCCAATTGCCGCCCGTCGTGTCTTCACAGCGCAACCGGTTCGTGATGGAACATGACGACGAAGTCATGGAATTTCGCAAAGGATATTCGGACGCCGGCCTCGATCCGGACGGTTTCATCACCCAGTCCTTCGCATGGCGAGACTTGGGTGCCGCAGTGTGCTATCTCACCGAGCAGCACAGGCAGGATGTCGGTGATCTGCTGCGCGTGCTCACACATATCCGCGAGGGGCGCGTGACGCCTGAAGACAACGATGCGCTATTGGCACGCGTGCGTTCCGCGCCTGCGAATTCGTCCGCCGTGCGGCTGTATCCGACGAATCGACAGGCTGACCAGCTCAATGACATGCGCTTGCATCAGCTCACAGGGATGCCGCGCGTCTACACGGCGACCGCTACCGGTTCTCCCACGATCGTGCAGCATCTGAAGCGTTCGATGCTCGCCCCCGAGCAGCTGGTGCTCAAAGAGGGCGCTGCGGTGATGGCGCTGCGCAACGACACCGAGCACCGCTACGTCAATGGATCGCTCGGCGTGGTGATCGGTTTTGGCAGCCGCCTCAAGAACCGTGAGACGCAGCCGGACGCCGGGGCGCCGGTCGTGCGTTTCGAAAACGGCAACACGGTCACGATGCAGCCAGCGGATTGGGAAGTGACCGACAATGACGCGGTGCTCGCATCCGTGTCGCAGATTCCATTGCGCTGCGCATGGGGCATCACAATCCACAAGTCGCAGGGCATGACGCTCGATGCCGCCGTGATGGACTTGCGCCGCGCGTTCGCGCCCGGCATGGGCTACGTGGCGCTTTCCCGTGTGGAGTCGATGGGCGGGCTGTACCTGGAGGGCATGAGCCCGCGCGCCTACGACGTGAGCGACGAGGCGATGCACATCGACGCCGAGCTGGCGCGGCGATCCGCGGAGGCACTCGAAACCTTGCATGGCGTGGGCGCCATCGCGCTCACACGGCCGGCGAAGCCAGCGCAGGCGGCTGGCGGCAAGGCGGGCAAAGGTAACGGTAACGGCACTGGCAACGCCGCGATCGGTGGCTCAGCCGGCACGGGCGCCGCCGATGACGAGGACGAATCCTCGCAAGGCACGCTGTTCTGATCGGTACCGCCATGTGCGGTATCGTGGCAACGCTGGCATATGCCAGCGGCAGGTCGGCGATCCGCGGGGCAAGCAGCCGCACGCAATCGCCTTTATCCGTCCATTCGCCTGTTCCAGATTGGGAGGCACCCATGCAGTATGACGCCATGGCACCGGTCACCTTCGGCCTCATCGCGGTCAACGTCATCGTGTTCGTGCTCGAGACGCTTGCCGGCGGCTCCACGAACCTCAACGTCGCCATCCGCTTCGGCGCCATGACCGTGCGCGACCTGCAGCGCGGGCAATGGTGGCGGCTGTTCACGTCGATGTTCGTGCATTTCGGCTTCGCCCACCTCGCCTGCAACATGATGTCGCTGTATTACCTGGGCGAGGTGCTCGAGAAGAGCATGGGCTCGAGCATCATGGGCGGCTCGCAGTTCGTGCTGCTCGTTTACGTGTGCGCCGGATTGTTCGGCAACCTGCTCACATGGGGCGTGCAGCAAGGGCAGCGGCAGTACAACGTCGTCTCGGCGGGCGCGTCCGGCGCCATCTGCGGCCTGTTGGGCGTCTACGCCGCGATGCTCATGGTGCCGGCGTTGCGCGACTACATCAACATGCAGGCGATCATCGTCAACGTCATCCTGTGCTTGGCGCCTGGCATGGCGAGCAAGAGCATCAACATGTGGGCGCACCTGGGTGGCCTCATCGCCGGCTTCCTGCTGGGGCTGGGCTATTTCACCGTGCTGCTGGGCTAGCGGGCGCCGGGATTGCGGGCATGCGGACGCGGGCCATTGCACCGGTTGCGCGCCTCGTTCGCGTCCCTGTTTGCGCTCCTGTTTGCGCTCCGTTGTTGTCACGCAACGTGAATACTCTGAACGTATGAGCTCAGAAGTAATGAGAATGTCCACCCTCTTTTTGCGCACGCTGCGCGACGACCCTGCTGATGCCGACGTCGACTCCGCCAAGCTGCTGGTGCGCGCCGGTTACATCCGCAAGATCGCCCCGGGCCTGTATTCCTGGCTGCCGCTGGGCTTGAAGGTCCTGAACCGCATCGAGGCGGTGATCCGCGAGGAAATGGCGTCGATCGGCGCCCAGGAAGTGCACTTCCCCGAGATGGTGCCGCGCGCGCCGTATGAGGCGACGCACCGCTGGGAGGAGTATGGCGAGAACATCTTCCGCTTCAAGGACCGCCACGGCCAAGACTATCTGCTGGCGCCCACCCATGAGGAGATGTTCACCCTCATGGTCAAGGACATGTACTCGTCCTACAAGGACCTTCCCGTCACCATCTACCAGATCCAGAACAAGTACCGCGACGAGTTCCGCCCGCGCGCAGGCCTGATCCGCGGCCGCCAGTTCATCATGAAGGACGCTTATTCCTTCACGATCGACAAGGAAGGCCTCATCAAGTGCTACGACGAGGAGCGCGCCGCCTACCGCCGCGTGTTCGACCGCCTGGGCGTCAAGTACGAGATCGTGCATGCCGTCTCCGGCCCGATGGGCGGCTTCGAATCCGAGGAGTTCCTCGCGCCGCTCGCCATCGGCGAAGACACCTTCGCCAAGTCGCCGTCCGGCAAGGCCTGGAACGTCGAGGCCCTCAACACCACGACGCCCGACCCGGTCGACTTCACCAACACGCCCGCCGCCACCGTACGCCCCACGCCGGATGCGATGAAGCTTTCGGGCATGATCAAGACCGCCAACGAGAAGTACCCGCGTGAGGACGGCCGTTCTTGGCAGGAAAGCGACATCCTCAAGAACGTCATCATCACGGTCAAGCACCCGGAGGACGACGACCACAAGGAGCCGTGGCGCGAGGTCGTGGCAATCGGCGTGCCCGGCGACCGCCAGGTCGACATGAAGCGCCTCGAGGCGAGCTTCGCTCCGTGCGAGATCGAGGAAGCCACCGAGGAAGACCTCAAGAAGCATCCCGAGCTCGTGCCCGGTTACATCGGCCCGATGGTGCTCGGCCCGCAGGCCCGCCGTGAGGGTTCCGGCATCGCCGAGCCCGTGCGCTACCTGCTTGACGCCCACATCGCGCGCGGTAGCGCATGGTTCACCGGCGCCGACAAGCCCGAGCAGGACTACTACGACCTCGTGTGGGGCCGCGACTTCGAGGCGGACGGCACCGTGGAGGCCGTGCAGGTGCGTGACGGCGACATGAGCCCGGACGGCTCCGGTCCGCTCAGCTTCGAGCGCGGCGTGGAGATCGGCCAGGTGTTCCAGCTGGGCCTGAAGTACTCCAAGGCGCTGGGCCTCAATGTGCTCGACCAGAACGGCAAGGCCGTGCCCGTGTGGATGGGATCCTACGGCATCGGCGTTTCCCGCGTGATGGCGTGCATCGCCGAGTTCCATCATGACGACCGCGGCCTCGCCTGGCCGGTGGTGGTGGCGCCCGCACAGGTGCATGTGGTGGCGACGGGCAAGGACCCGAAGGCGTTCGACGCCGCGGACAAGCTCGTGGACGAGCTGCAGGCCGCCGGCATCGACGTGCTCTACGACGACCGCACTGGCAAGGTGAGCCCTGGCGTGAAGTTCAAGGATGCCGAGCTTATCGGCGTGCCGCTGGTCGTGGTGGTCGGCCGCGACACCGTGAACAACGGCACGATCGAGATCCGCGACCGCGACGGTGCCAACGACGAGGCGGTGCCCGTCGAGCAGGCAGCGGCGCGCATTCGCGAGCGCGTGGCAGCGCTCAAGTAGCTCCGTTGCTGGCTGAGCGATTGGCTGAATGATTGGCCGTGTGAGCGGCTATGTGATTGGTTAATCGAGTGGCTGAATGAGCGGCTGACGATGCCCTGGATGTGAGCGATGGCTCGCACCCAGGGCATTTTTGATGCGCGTCGGGGCATATCGGCTGCGTGCCGTGCTCAAGCTGGATGCCGTCTTGACGTGGGGATGACTTTTCTGCAAGGGGGCAGAAGGAATCCGAAAATCGGGCACGGTTATCCACAGGGGTGATTCACAGAAGCAACCACAGTCCACATTGGTCGAAAACCCATCGGTGAGCGCGACGGATGCGCGATAGTGGTGTCACCTTCCGCGGCAGCCGGTGGCATGGCCGCATCGCGTTCCCCGCAACGGCGCACGATCACGGGCCTGGCGCGGAAGGCGCCTCGCGGCAAAACATGAGTGGCAACGCACGACTGGCAAAGCACGAGTGGCGACGCACGAGGCGATGGGTTGGTCGGTTCCGGCATGCATGGTGCATCCGGGCCTTGAAGGAAAGGACATGCCATGACCCAGCAATCGACGGTGACGGTGACAGGATATGTGGGCGCGGACCCCAAGTTGCTCGGCGAGGCCGAGGGCAAGGTGCCGTGCTGCGTGTTTCGCGTGGCGAGCACGCGCCGCTATTTCAGCCGCAAGGATGGCAAGTGGGAGGATCTGCCGACCACGTGGATGCAGGTGCGCACCTACCGCACGCTGGCGCTCAACATCAAGGACTCCATCTCGCGCGGCGATCCAGTGATTGTGAACGGCCAGCTCATATCCGACAGTTGGAAGGATTCGCAGGGCAACACCCGCACGGCGCTGTCGATCGAAGCGCAGTCCGTGGGGCATGACCTGAGCCGTGGGGTCTCGAAATTCCGCAGGATGTCGCCGATGGACCGAGACAACGAGCGCGCCAACGAGGAGGCGATGCGCCGCGTCGAAGCGATGCAAGCAGACATGTATGGCGGCGGGTATTCCGATGATCCGGGCGCTCCGGGCATTTCGACGGATTCGGCAGACGGCCGACCACAAGGCATGCAGGCGGCTCCAGGCACACAGGCTGTCCCAGGAACACAGACAGCCCTAGGCACACAGGCCGTTCAGGTCACACAGGGCACGCAGGGTGCCACGGTCGTGACGGCACCTGCGGTGGCCATGCCCAAGCCCTCGGAGGTGACGATGAGAAGGCCTGTGGTTGCAACTGCTGCGCCGCAGCAGGCCCAGCAGCCAGGCATTGCGGCGGCAGAACCCTCCGAAACGCAAGACTCCTCGAATCCGGGCAGCGAATTCGAGGAGAATGCAGGATTCTGAACGCCTGTCAGGCGAGCCAGTGCACTACCGGTGCATCATCGGCGCACCACTATCGGCGATGCCGAGGCACCGCCGATGCGTCACCAGATGCGCACACGCTCGGCGGGGTCGAGCCACATCGCGTCGCCCGGCTTCACGTCGAACGCGTCGTAGAACGCATCCACGTTGCGCACGATGCCGTTGACTCGGAACTCGGCGGGCGAGTGCGGGTCGATCTGCAGGAACTGCTCGGCGAGCTCGTTGCGCGTCTTGCTGCGCCAGATCTGCGCGTAGCTCAGGAAGAAGCGCTGCACGCCGGTGAAGCCGTCCATCACCGGTGCATGCTGCAGCGCCTCGCGCACTGCGGCATCGCTGCCATCCGTGGCGCCCAGCGACAGGGAATAGGCCTTGAGCGCGATGTTCACGCCGCCCAGGTCGCCGATGTTCTCGCCGATCGTGAGCGCGCCATTGACGTGCGGGGCTTGTGCGGCCTTGCCCGCCGCCTCGTACTTCTCGACCAATTGCAAGGGGGTGAAGGCATTGAACTGCTCGATGAGCGCATGCGTGCGCTGCTCGAAGTTGGCGCGGTCCTGCTGCGTCCACCAGTCATGGAGCCTGCCGTCGCCGTCGTACTTGCTGCCTTGGTCGTCGAAGCCGTGGCCGATCTCGTGGCCGATCACAGCGCCGATGCCGCCGTAGTTGGCGGCGTCCTCGGCGGCGGGGTCGAAGAACGGAGGCTGCAGGATGGCGGCGGGGAACACGATGACGTTGAGCGTGGGCTCGTAGTAGGCGTTGACCGTCTGCGGGGTCATGAGCCATTCGTCGCGGTCCACCGGCTTGCCGGCCTTGCCCAGCTCGTAGCCGTTCTCGTAACGGTTGGCGGCGCGCATGATGTCGACGAGGCCGTCGCCGTCGTGGATGGCGAGCGGCGTGTAGTCGCGCCAGTGGTCGGTGTAGCCGATCTTCGCCTCGAACTTGCCGAGCTTCTCGAGCGCCTTCGCCTTCGTTTCCTCGCCCAGCCAGTCGCTGGCGCTGATGGACGCGCGGTAGGCGGCGATGAGGTTGCCCACGAGCTTCTCCATGCGTTCCTTCGACGCGGCAGGGAAGTGGCGGCGCACATACTCGCGGCCCACATCCTCGCCGCACACGCCGTCGACGAGGCTCACGGCGCGGCGCCAGCGCTTGCGCTGCTCGGTGGTGCCGTGGAGCGTGCGCCCGTAGAAGTCGAAATGCGCCTGGTCGAACGCGGAATTGAGATAGGTGGACCAGCCGATGAGCTCGTGCACGCGCGCCCACAGCTTGAGGTCGTCGAGCGACGCGTCCTTCCAGAACGCCGCGATGCCGGTGATGAAGCTGGGCTGGTGCACGATCGTGCGCGCGAGCACCTGCTTCAGGTTCACCGGCAGCGTGCGCGCGGTCTCGGACGCGTCATACGCCGCCTGCCAGGCGTCGGCCCACTGCGTGAAGTCGAAGCCGTCGAGCGCCGCGAGCAGCTGGTCCCAGCTGTAGGGGTTGTAGGTCTTGTCTTCATCGCGGGACGAGACGTTGTCCCAATGGTTCTTGGCGATGCACGTCTCCACGTCGAGGAAGCGCCGCGCGTCGTCGAGCGCCTGCGAGGGGCTGGGCGAGTAGCCGGCGAGGTGCAGCAGCTGCGAGACCATCGTCACATAGGCCTCGCGCACCGGCTGGAAGCGGTCCTCGCGGTAGTAGCCTTCGTCGGGAAGCCCCAGGCCGCTTTGGAACAGGTGCGCCACGTTGGTGCCCGCGTTGCCCGGGTCGGAATACACGGCGATGCCGATGAGGCCGGGGCCGCCGCTCACCGACAGCGTGCCGAGCGTCGCATGGAGCGCTGCCTTCGAAGGTGCGTCGTCGATGGCCTTGAGGCTCGCGGCGATCGGCTTGATGCCGGCTTCCTCCAGGGCGTCGGTGTCGAGGAACGCGTTGTAGACGATGCGCGAGAGCGTGCACGGGGCGTCATCGTCCTCAAGGATCTCGCGCAGCTGCATCTCGGCGTCCTCGCTCAGCTTGTTGAACGAGCCATAGCGGGCATGGTCGGCGGGCAGCGCGTAGGAGTCGATCCACGGGCCGTTGACGTAACGGTAGAAGTCGGATGCCGGCTTGATGACGGACGAGAACGCCGAGGCGTCGATGCCGGACGTGAGCGGTGCAGCAGCCTGTGGCGCGGCGGTTTGCGTGGCGTCGGGCTGCGAGCCGGACTGCAAGCCGGACTGTGAAGGATTCAGCGGGGTAGTGTTCATGCCTCCAGCCTAGCCTGAGAACGGCGAATTCGCCCAGCGCTTGATGAATCGCGGGTGAAGAAGCTGCATGCTGCGAAATCCCCGGCTTCGATTACCCTCTACTTCGTGTTTTGCGCCGTGGCACGTGGCGCACGGCGAAGTTGAAAGCACATCGAGAGATATCGAGCGAGAGATTCGGAGCGAGATGGCTGCACTGTGGACTGCATTGGGGGACCCGTTCGTATGGCTGCTGGCGGTGTCGGTGTCGATGGACACGTTTGCGCTGTCGCTGTCGCTGGGATTGCGCGCCGGCGTGGTGCCGATCCGCGGCTACCTGCGCACCATCGCGTCATTCGCCGGCATCCAGACGCTGTTCCTGTGGGCGGGCTCCCTCATCGGCGATGCCGCCTCCAGGTTTGTGACCGGCACGTCGTGGATCGTGTGCGTGTTGCTTGCTGGCATCGGCGGGTGGATGATCCACGAATCGTTGGAAGACGAAGAGGAAGAGGAAGTCGAGGAGGACTTCGACAAGGAGGAAGAGGAGCTCGAAGAGGAGGACGCCCGAGAGAAGAAGCCAGAGACCGAGCAATCGCTGCACGAACGCTCTGCGTTCGCGTGGAAGCTGCTGCTCACGCTCGGCGTTGCCGAAAGCATCGACGCCATAGGCGTGGGCGCGTCGCTGGGCCTTTCCGGTGCGCCGATCGCCGCGAACGTCACCTCCGTGTTCCTCATGACCGCCGTCGCCTGCGTGCTCGGCCTGTCGCTGGGCGGCACGCTTGGCGACAAATGGAAGAAAGGCGCGGGCCTCGCCGGCGGCATCATCCTCATCCTCCTGGGTATCAAGCAGGTCGTGCTCGGCTGAGCATCATCCCGCGCTTTCGCTCGGCGATCATGTCTGGCGATCATCCTCCTGCAATCAAGCCTCCCTACAATCAAGGCATGAACAAGACCGAGACCTATGACTACCTCGCCGCGCACGGCGTGCATTATCACACGACGGAGCACGAGCCGCTGTTTCACATGGGCGACGAGCCATCCGTGGCATTGCCATACCCGGGCGCCGAGGCGAAGAACCTGCTGCTGCGCGTGGGCGCCCACAAGCCAGACCCTGCCGACACGCGCTTTGTGCTGCTCACCGTCAAGAGCGAACGCCGCGTGGACCTCAAGGCTTTCCGCCATGACCACGGGTTGAAATCCCTCTCTTTTGCAATGGCCGACGAACTCTACGCCCGCATGGGCTTGAGGCCTGGCTCCGTGACACCCCTGGGGCTGCTCGATTCCCGTGCCCGTGGCATCGACTGGTATGTGGATGAATCGTTCGCCGCGCCGCCCGACGCCGGCATCATCGGCGTGCATCCCAACGACAACACGGCGACCGTGTGGTTCCGTTTCCCCGACCTCGTGCAACTGTTGCGCGACGCTGGCATCACGGTGACTGTGACTGCCGTGCCGTTTGCCGCATAGCGCAAACACCGTCTTGGGCTCACGGTCGCGGTATTGTGGGTTGCATATGTGAGCGCGCCCAGGTATGGCGCGCGTGGAAGGAAGTACCACACAGTGATCGAGCTTAAGAGCCCTGAAGAAATCAAGCAGATGCGCCCGGCGGGCAAATTCGTCGGCGACATCCTTTCCCAGTTGCGCGAGACGACGAAGGTCGGCACGAACCTCCTCGAGATCGACGAGTACGTGCACAAGCGCATCGCCGACCGCAAGGGCGCCGAATCCTGCTACGTCGACTACGCCCCGGACTTCGGCACCGGTCCGTTCCGCCATTGGATCTGCGTCTCCGTCAACGACGCCGTGCTGCACGGCGTGCCGTATGACTACAACCTCAAGGACGGCGACCTCGTCTCCCTCGACCTCGCGATCAGCGTGGATGGCTGGGTGGGCGACTCCGCCATCAGCTTCGTGGTGGGCAAGGCCGACCCGGAGGACGAGCGCATCATCAAGACCACCGAGGAAGCCCTGAAGGCCGGCATCAGCCAGGCGCGCCCGGGCAACCGCATCGGCGACATCTCCGCCGCAGTCGGCGCCGTCGCGCACGAAGCCGGCTACACGGTCAACATGGAGTTCGGCGGCCATGGCGTGGGGCACCTCATGCACGGCGACCCGTTCGTCGTCAACGACGGCCGCGCCCACCATGGCTACAAGCTGCGCCCGGGCCTCGTGATCGCCATCGAACCGTGGTTCATGCGCGGCACCGACGAGATCTACCAGGACCCGAAGGACGGCTGGACGCTTCGCTCCGCCGATGGTTCGCGCGGCGCCCACACCGAGCACACGATCGCCATCACCGACGGCGACCCGATCATCCTCACCCGCAGGGACGGTTTTGACCCTGCGCTGCCCGACAATTTGCAAAAGTAGTAAGTTCGGCAAAAGTAGTAAGTTTCGAATCAGTACGTTTCGAGACGTCGTTTCGAAAACAGCGGTGCGGCTGGCGCGTCCCATGCATGCGCCGGCCGCATCGCCCGACATCCGTTTCCTACCGATTTCCATCGTATTTACCGTATTTCGACAATCCGCAGTGCGCACGGAAGGAGAGCCAATGGCACAGGCCACACTCGAGATCGATTCAGAAAAATACACGCTTCCGGTGGTCGAGGCCACCAGCGGCGCCAATGGACTCGTCGTCTCCAGCCTGCGCAACGATCAGTGGGTCACGCTCGACCCCGGATTCCTCACCACGGCGCAATGCGAGTCGAAGATCACGTTCATCGACGGCGCGAACTCCATCCTGCGCTACCGCGGCTACCCGATCGAGCAGCTGTGCGAGCATTCGAACTTCCTCGAGGTCGCGTACCTATTGCGCACCGGCGAACTGCCCACGAAGGAGGAGTACGACGCATTCCGCTCGTCCATCCTCACCCGCACCATCATCGGCGAGGAATTCCGCACCTTCATCGGCACGTTCCCGCGCACCGCGCACCCGATGAGCGTGCTCGCCTCCGCGGTGAACGCGCTCGCCGCGTATTACCCGGACACGACCGATATCACCGACCCCGACCAGCTTGACGAGGCGTCCGCCATCATCATGGCGAAGACGCGCACGATCATCTCGCTCATCCACCGCCGTCGCCGCGACGAGCCGCTGCTCTACGCGGATATCTCGCAGGGCTACGTCGATGACTTCCTGCGCATGTGCTTCGCCACGCCGTACCAGAAGTACGAATCCGACCCGCTGCTTGTCGACGCACTCGACAAGCTGCTCATCATCCACGCCGACCACGAGCAGAACTGCTCCACGTCCGTGGTGCGCATCGCTGGCTCCGCCCATGCGAACCTGTACTCGGCGATCGCCGCCGGCATCAACGCGCTCTCCGGCCCGCTCCATGGCGGTGCGAACGAAGCCGTGCTGCGTCAGCTCGCCGAGATTCGCGAATCTGGCAAGTCCGTCAAGCAGTTCGTGGACGATGCGAAGGCGGAGCACCGCCGCATCTCCGGCCTGGGCCACCGCGTCTACAAGTCCTACGATCCGCGCGCCGCCATCGCCAAGGGCTACCTCAAGAAGATCATGGCGCACCCCGACAGCACCCATGTGGACGATTCCGACCGCCAGCTGTTCGACATCGCGCTCGAGCTCGAAGACATCGCACTCAACGACGAATACTTCACCTCGCGCCACCTGTACCCGAACGTCGACTTCTACACGGGCCTCATCTACCGCGCCATTGGCTTTGACCCTTCGATGTTCACCACGCTGTTCGCGCTCGGCCGCATTCCCGGCTGGATCGCGCAGTACCGCGAGATGCTCGCCGATCCGATGACGAAGATCGGCAGGCCCCGCCAGGTCTACACGGGCGTGCCCAAGCGCGATTACGTGCCGATGAACGAGAGGGCGTGAGCCGCCAGGCCGTAACCGAGGTTGTGACCGAGCTCGCAACCGAGGACTTCGATAGTCCGATATATGGAATGCCGTGCGATGCGTCGCACGGCATTTTGCGTCTGTGCAGATATTTCCGTCCAGGCTCCTGCACGCGGACGTATGTGCACGAGATCCGCGCGGTTCCACGCGGTTTTTGCCTTGGGGATTGTGCCACGCCCATGAATCCGAATGTTTCGCCTGTGTTCCCAAACCGTAAGGCGCGCGTGAAGCCCCTGCCCCTGCCCGAAACCTTGCGCCGATATAACAAAAGTGTTCTCAGACAATGATTCCTTTCCCCAACGGTTGCGGGGTCCACCGTGTCCCGACATCCCGGAGGGGTGGGCAATCCATATCAAGGGGCGCTTATGAATCAGGATTCCCAATCAGGCAGTAGACCTTTCCACGGCTGTACGCTTGCGTTCTCGCGCACGCGCATGGCAGCAGCGCAGGGAGGTGAGCGGCGATGAAGCTCAATCCCGACCATTTCATCATCACCATCGGCTGCGAATACGGCGCCGGTGGCCCGCAGATCGGCAGGATGCTCGCCGATGCGCTGAACATCGAATACTATGACCGCGACCTCGTCGACAAGGTCGTCAACCAGCTGGGCGTCGACCGCGGACTCGTCGAACAGGCGGACCAAAAGACGAACGTGCAGTACGCGTTTGAGACATCGCTCGGCCCGCGCTACGCCAACCTGAGCAACCGCGTCATCTTCACGCAGAACGAGGTCATCAACGACCTGGCGAACAAATCGTCCTGCGTCATCATCGGTCGCTCCGCCAACTACCTACTGCGCGACCGCGACGACGTGCTCAACATCTTCATCTACGCCCCCAAGGACGTGCGTGTCGAATCCATCATGGAGCAAGACAAGGTCGACGAGAAGAAGGCGAAGGAAGTCGTCGAATACAACGACGAGATGAACCACTCCCGCCACAAGTACATCACCGGTACGCACCGCGGCGACCGCAACGGCCGTGACCTGCTCATCGATTCGAGCATGCTCGGCTGGGACCGCACCGCCAAGTACCTGCTCATGCTCGTCGAAATGCTGGGCGAATAGGGAAGGGAGTGAGCACAATGGCACAGAAAAAAGCTTCGGATTTCGACAAGGTCTTTAGCGCGTGGGACATCCTCGTCATCGCGTTCGGCGCCATGATCGGCTGGGCGTGGGTGGTCTCCACCGGCGACTGGATCGATCGCGGCGGCGTCATCGGCGCCATGCTCGGCTTCGGCCTGGGCGGCCTCATGATCTTCTTCATCGGCCTCACCTACGCCGAGCTCACGCCCGCCATGCCGGACTGCGGCGGCGAGCACGTGTTCAGCTACCGCGCGATGGGCCCCACCGGTTCGTTCGTGTGCACGTGGGCGATCATCCTCGGCTATGTGAGCGTCGTGTGCTTCGAGGCATGCGCCCTGCCGACCGTCGTCACCTATCTGTTCCCCAGCTTCCTGCAAGGCTACCTGTACACGGTCGCCGGCTTCAAGATTTACGCCTCGTGGCTGGCGGTCGCCATCATCCTGGCGATTTTCATCACCTACATCAACATCCGTGGCGCGAAGACCGCCGCGACGCTGCAGACCGTCCTTACGTGCATCATCGGCGGCGCGGGCATCCTGCTCATCGCTGGCTCGGTGATCTCCGGCAATCCGTCGAACCTCGACGGCCAGCTGTTCGTAGGCGATAGTGCTGGTAGCTCGTTCGAGAACATCCTGCGCGTGGCGGTCATGACGCCGTTCTACTTCATCGGCTTCGACGTGATCCCGCAAGCCGCCGAAGAGATCAACGTGCCGCTCAAGAAGATCGCCAAGGTGCTGCTCCTCTCGATCACGCTCGCGGTCGCGTTCTATGTGCTCATCATCTTCGCCGTGGGCTATGTGATGAACCCCGCCGCCATCGCCGCCTCCGAGGATTCCGGCAGCGGCCTCGTGACCGCCGACGCCATGGCCGCGGCGTTCCATACGTCCGTCATGGCGAAGGTGCTCATCGTCGGCGGCCTGTGCGGCGTCGTGACCTCGTGGAACTCCTTCATGATCGGCGGCAGCCGCGCCATGTACTCGATGGCGGAGTCCTACATGATTCCGCCCATCTTCGGCAAGCTGCACAAGAAGTACAAGACCCCGTATGTGGCGGTCGGCCTCATCGGCCTGCTCAGCTGCCTTGCCCCGCTCCTCGGCCGCAAGATGCTCGTGTGGATCGTGGACGCCGGCAACCTCGCCTGCTGCGTGGCGTACTGCATGGTCGCCATCTCGTTCGTGATCCTTCGCAAGAAGGAACCTACGATGCCGCGCCCCTACAAGGTCAAGCACTACAAGTTCGTGGGCGCCATGGCCATCCTCATGTCGGGCTTCATGGTCGTCATGTACTGCATCCCCGGCAGCGCCGCGGCGCTCGTGCCGGTCGAGTGGGCGTTCGTCGGCGGCTGGGCTCTGCTCGGCGTTGTGTTCTACATCGGTTGCAAGGCGCATTATGGCAAGAAGTTCGGCACGCTCGTGCAGGTCGCCAATGACGAGCTCGACAAGGAATACGCTCGTGAACGCAACGCCGCCGCCACTATTGCGGCGAGCGAGGCGGGTGCCAAGCACGCCCAGCCCACCGTGGGCCAGGCGGAGGTCGCCGTCGCGCTCTCCGAAGCGAAGGCTGCCACGGCCACTGCCACGGCCACGGCTCCCGCTGCGTTCGAATACCACCTGCCGGTCGACATTGTGTTCGGCGCCGGCAAGGTGGCGCAGACCGGTCAGATCGTGAAGTCCCTGGGCTCCAAGGCGCTTATCGTCACCGGGCGTTCGAGCGCCAAGAAGACCGGCCTGTACGACAAGGTCAAGGATTCGCTGGCGGCAGCCGGCATCGAATCCGGCCTGTTCGACAAAGTGCAGGCCAACCCGCTCACCACCACTGTGATGGACGGTGCCGGCCTTGCCAAGTCCGATGGTTACGACATGGTCGTGGCGATCGGCGGCGGCTCCGTGATGGACAGCGCCAAGGGCATCGCCTTCATGGCGAAGAACGACGGCGACGTCAACGACTACATCTACGGGCGCAAGACCGGCACCGAGGCGCTGCCTCTCGTGCTCATCCCCACCACCTGCGGCTCGGGCTCCGAGGCGAACGGCTTCGCGGTGCTCACCAACCCCGACACAGGCGACAAGAAGTCGCTGCGCTGCCCGGCGATCGTGGCAAGCAAGTCCATCGTGGACCCCGAGTGCATGATGACGATGCCCAAGGGCGCCCTCGCCGCCTCCGGCTTCGACGCCTTCTGCCACTGCTTCGAGGCGTACACCGCCAACAACGCCCAGCCGTTCACCGACGCGCTCGCGCTCTACGCGATCCCGCTCATCCTCGACAGCCTGCCGAAGCTGTACGCCGGCAAGGGCACGCTCAAGGACTGGGAGAACATGTCGGTGGCGGCAACGATCGGCGGCATGGTGATCGGCACGGCGGGCATCACGCTCACCCACGCGATGGAACACCCGGTGAGCGGCCTGAAGAACGTGACCCACGGCAAGGGCCTCGCCGCCCTCGCACCCACCGTGGTGGACGCCACCTGGCAGGGCAACCGCTTCAAGTTCGGCAGGCTCGCGCGCATGATGGGCGGTTACACCGCCGAGGACTGCGCCGAGAAGATCCGCGGCTTCGAGCGTTCCATCGGCCTCGACCTCACGCTCACCGACCTGGGCGTGAGCGAGGAGGACATCCCCTGGCTCACCGACAACTGCCTCAAGGTCTCTCCCGCCAACGTGGAGAACACGCCGGGCACGATCGGCCACGACGACATCGCCGAGCTGTATCGCGCGGCGCTGTGAAGTCCTGCGCTGTGAGGCTCCTGGTGGCTCACGCATGACACGACATCGCACGGATGGATTGCCGCCCGTGCGATGTCGTTTTCGATTTCCGAACCCTGCTTGCTGGCATATGGTGTGAGTCGCCGATTGTATGCCGGTGGGCACCGGTCATCCATCTTCATTGATAGCTATCCATCGTCAATTCGTTGCCAATGGGAAAGTCCCATTGGCCAATCATGTCCAAAAGGAGCGTGCCATGACGCAGGAATTTCCCGTGACGTTCGCGGAAGCAACCGCCGAAGACTTCCCGGTGGCTTTGGAATTCATACGAAACCTGTGGGATTACAACACCTATGACGAGGAATCGACCCGCGTCACATACGAGAAAGTGATCGCCGATCCCAACAGCTTCGTCTTTTTCGCACGCGCCGCCGATGGGTCATATTGTGGAATGTGCCATGGCGATTATTTCCAGACGTTCTGGATGAACGGACTCACGTGTTACGTCTCCAGCCTCATCGTGCGCGAATCCGACCGAGGCAGGGGAGTGGGCACGGCGCTGCTCGACCATGCGCTGGGGCTTGCGAAGGCGCGCGGATGCAAGGCGGCGACGCTGGATTCGGGGCTTCCGCGCACCGCGGCGCATGCGTTCTACGAGCATTACGGATTCGAGAAAAGCTGCTACGGGTTCGAAATCCAGCTGTGATTGTGTACTTCCCGAATGTGCCCTCAGCGGGCCGCGCGCGGCGCACTAGAACACAAATGTTTCGTGTTTGTCTTCACTGTTTCGCAAACGCAACGGAACGGTTTCGAGGCTGCGCGACATTCGCAACATGCGGCTAGTAACACTAAGCATGTCACCAAGAAGACCACGAAATTCGCAGGTGCACAGCCCGCGGATTGAGGAAATCAAGTCAACAAAGGAGTACCGCTATGGCATTGGCAGAAGAGTTGCCGCAGATTGTTACCGAGAGCGTGCCGGGCCCGAAGGTCCAGGAGTTCCTCAAGCGCCGCGACGAGGCCGTCCCCCAGGGCCTGTGCGGCACCACCTACCCGCTGTGCATCAAGCGTGGCGAAGGCGCGATGTTCGAGGACCTCGACGGCAACAAGTTCCTTGACTGGGTCGGCGGCGTCGGCGTGCTCAACATCGGCTACTCCCGCCCCGAGCTCGTCAAGGCCGTGCAGGACCAGGCGACCAAGTACTTCCACACCATCTTCAACGTGATCGGCCACGAAGGCTACGTCACCCTCGCCGAAGGCCTCAACGAGACGATTCCGTGTCGCGGCGAGCACAAGAAGACCTACTTCGCCAACTCCGGCGCTGAGTGCGACGAGAACGCCATCAAGATCGCCAAGGCCTACACCGGCCGCCAGGGCGTCATCTGCTTCTCTGGTGCATTCCACGGCCGCACGAACCTCACGATGGCGCTGACCGCCAAGAAGGCATACTCCCGCGGTATGGGCCCGTTCCCGGCAGAGATCGCCCGCGCTCCGTACCCGTACCTCTACCGCGCGCCGAAGGGCTACAGCGAGGAAGAGGCCATCAACTACTTCATCGAGGGCCTGAAGAAGACCTTCGACCAGGGCATCCCCGCCAACGAGGTCGCCTGCATGCTCGTCGAACCGCTCCAGGGCGAAGGCGGCTTCATCCCCGCCCCGATCGAGTGGGTCAAGGCTGTGCGCAAGATCTGCGACGAGAACGGCATCCTGCTCATCGCCGACGAGGTCCAGTGCGGCAACTGCCGTACCGGCAAGTACTTCGCCTCCGAATACTGGGCCGAGGCGGGCGCCGCTCCGGATATCGTCACCACCGCGAAGTCCCTCGCAGGCGGCATGCCGATCTCCGCGATCACCGGCCGCGCCGAAGTCATGGACGCCGCTCCTCAGGGCACCATCGGCGGCACGTTCTGCGGCAACCCGCTCTCCTGCGCATCCGGCATCGCTGCGATGAAGATCTACAAGGAAGAGGACTTCCCGGCCAAGGCCCGCCACATCGGCGAGATGGTGACCGCCGGCTTCAAGGAGATGCAGAAGAAGTACTCCGTGATCGGCGACATCCGTGGCCTCGGCGCCATGATCGGCGTGGAGTTCGTCAAGGATCGCGAGACCAAGGAGCCCGCCACCGAGCTCGTCGCCCGCCTCATCCAGGAAGCGCTGCAGCGCGGCCTGCTCATGGAGAACGCCGGCACGAACAGCAACGTGATCCGCTTCCTCGCTCCGCTCGTCATGACCGACGAGCAGACCAAGCGCGGCCTCGAGATCTTCGAGGAGTCCCTCAAGGCAGCGCTCGCCGCATAGCGGTGGTGCCGACGCGCGAGAGCATGCCCGGTGCGCTGTTCGGTACTTGGATTGGAGTGCAGAGCTCAGCGCTCGGAGCGCCCTGCGCTGCTGAGCACTGAGCGGAACAGCTCGCGGTGACACACACCGATGCACACCGATAGCGTGATGGCTACCAAGGCCGACCGTCATCAGACGGCCGGCCTTTTCTGTGTCTGGCGGGCTGACGGGCTGGCGATGCAGCAGCGCAGCGGGACGGGTTGTGCGGACGGCTGCAGTGGGCAGGCGGCAGGCGGCGGTGGTGCCGGTCGGAGGCAGCAGCGTCGAACTTGGGATTCTGGCCAATAATCCAGATGAGATTTGCCTGGATGCCGGCCACATCCCCAAGCTCAGCGCCTCACCTCTCGCCCAGCTTGGGGTAGTGGCCAGCATTCCGTATGGACTCCGCCGGGATGCTGGTCGCGATGCCAAGTTCGCGGGTGGGTATTCTGCCCAGCTTGGGGTGGTGGCCATGTATCTTGCCGGGATTCGCCCGGGTGCTGGCTTTGACCTCAAGTTGGGTGTCCAGGCTTTTGCTCAGCTTGATATATCAGCCAGCTCACATGCGTGTCGGGGCGTTGGCGAGTACAGTTGGGTGGTGGACGGGAAACCGGTTTTCTTCATTTCTCCGGTTGTCCTTTCTCACCTTGTTGACTTCCCGTCCATATGGCCTCCCGCGGGCGGTTTTCCTTTCGATTTTGGTGTTTTCCGCGGGAGGCTTTTCTCATCCTTGATATCCTCGCCTCCCTCGAAATGTGCAACGATTGTCGTAAATGTCTGCACGGCCGGCGGCGGGACGCTCGTGCATCGGTTTGCGGCACCCTCTGGCTGCTGGATCGTCGTTTCCTGCCATCGAGGCATACGGAAACCGATGCGCCGCCGCGATCCCATGCGCTGGTGCATCGGTTTGCGGCACTCTGATCCTTTCCAATCGCCCGACCCATCTTGTCGGATTGTCGGGAATGTCTGCGCCGCCGCGCTCCCACGCGCTGGTGCATCGGTTTGCGGCACCCTCCGGCCGCCGGATCGCCGCTTCCTGCCATTCTCCGCAGGAGCAATCAGCAACACCAATCGTGTAAAAAATAACGGCGGGCGAGGAATCATCAGAATTCCTCGTCCGCCGTCATCAATCGGATCGCATGAGATGAACCTCACGGTTCAGATCAAGTTGCAATCATTGGGCAAAGCGCAATGCGGCATGCAACACGTTCACATACGTTCGCGCGCATTCGCGCAACGTGCCACAGGGAGCGCATCGTGCGAATGCGCGCAGCGCACATCAGTTCTTGTGCAGCTTCTCGTTGAGCTCGATGCCGGTCTTGCGGTAGCGAGCTTCGATGCGGCCGCTCACGGAGTTGCGGATGAACAGGATGTTGTTCTTGCCGCTCAGGTCCGCGCCCTTGACCACGTCGAGAGGCTCGCCCGCGGCGACCTTCGCCTTGTCGTAGATCGTCACCTTCGTACCAGCGGTCACATACAGGCCGGCTTCGACCACACAGTTGTCGCCCAGGGAGATGCCGATGCCGGCGTTGGCGCCCAGCAGCGAATGCTCGCCGATGGAGTTGCGCAGCTTGCCGCCGCCGGAAAGCGTGCCCATGATGGATGCGCCGCCGCCGATGTCGGAGCCGTTGCCCACCACGACGCCTTGCGAGATGCGACCTTCGACCATCGAGACGCCGAGCGTGCCGGCGTTGAAGTTCACGAAGCCCTCGTGCATCACGGTGGTGCCTTCGGAGAGGTATGCGCCTAGGCGCACGCGGTCGGCGTTGCCGATGCGCACGCCAGTGGGCACCACGTAGTCGACCATGCGCGGCATCTTGTCGACGAGCATGACCTCGACGTTCGCCACCGGTGCGCCGGCCCCCGCCTTGGCAGCGGCCGCTTGCACGTCCATCTTGCGCAGCGCGAAGTCCTCGATGGCGAACGGGCCGTAGTTCGTCCACACCACGTTTGCGAGCACGACGAAGATGCCGTCGAGGTTGATCGTGTTCGGCTTGGCGAGGCGCATGCTCAGCAGGTGGAGGCGCAGGTACGCGTCAGCGGAGTCCGCGGGGGCGGCGTCGAGGTCGCTCACAGTGAACACCGGCACGCGGCGCACGCCGCGCGCGTCGGCTTCCTCGTGCACAAGGGCGCCGAAGTTGTGGTTCGGGCGGTCGGCGGGCGCGGGGGCGTTGCCGAGCGTGAGCTGGGGGTACCAGACGTCGAGGGTGGTGCCAGCGGCGTCGATGCTCGCCAGGCCCCAGCCCCATGCTGTACGTTGATCGGTCATGATCTTCTCCTGTTTCGTTCAAGGCAGCAGGCTGCGGAGTGCCGCGGTGCCGGAGACTCCTGGCGCCGGCGTCTGTGAGGTGTCGCACCTCCAGATGCCTTACGATGCGAGGAGCTTCCTGTTGGCGTGGTGCCTGCTGCCGATCGAAGTTACCCCTCCATATTAAAGGTGCCTCCACCTGCTTTTCATCCCGATTCCAAGGCGGCGGCCGATGGGCGGCGATAGTTCGGAGGAATGTGCGTGCGGTGATGGTGAGACTCTCCTTTCGATGTGAGCGGACGGTCACACCGAGAGTGGGATTGGGGGAGAAAGTGGTCCTTTCCTGATGATTCCCGGGTTCGGTGTGAGTGGTGGCTCGCACCGAAGACGAATCCGCGCCAATTCTTGGCTTCTGGATGTCTGGATTTCCATTGGGTGTGAGTGGAGGCTCGCACCGAGGGGTATGTTGGTTGGTGGTAGTGGCTTGTCCGCGGCGTTTCGCCATTGGGTGTGAGTGGCGGCTCGCATCGAATCTGGTTTTCCGTGCTGTGTTGCTTTCTTGGCGCCCGGATTCGCTCTCGATGCGAGTGACGGCTCGCACCGTGGAGGACTTGAGCGGCGGTGACAATCATGCGAGGTTCAGATTGCCTTCGGTGCGAGTATCGGCTCATGTCGAAGGCACGATTGCAGCATCGGAATCGTGCTGAATCGTACTCGCGCATGTTCGATTGAACGTAATTGTGGATAACTTCGCGCAGAAGAGCACAAACCGGCAACCACAGTCCACATTGGTCGAAAAACCTTCGGAAAACTGCGAGAATTGTGTAGCGTCTCCTCTATGAATGATCATTTCAATGACTACCTCCATAGTGATATCGAGAGCCTGGCGCCTACCTCCCATCCTCGCTCGCTGTTGTTGAAGCACAGTGGTGAGGGGTTACGTGGCGAATCGGCGGCGGTACGATTGCTGCGTATCCAAGCGCAGACCATCGCTCGATGCCGGGCGGTGCAAGCGCGGTGCAAGACGCAGCTCGTTTTCGCGCTTGATACCGCGCTGAAATTGCTGTGCGTTGAGACACCTCAGGAATTGCCTGGTGGTGATGATCTCGTGGTCGTTGTACCAACACGGAGCAAACGCCGCAGGATTGCAGGCGTGCGCTGCATTTGTTGGAACCATCCGCTGCACTGCATCGATGTGGACGGTTTACGGTGCGTGGTGCCTGAAGACACCTGGTTGATGTACGCCTCGCGGGTTGATCTGCGCGTACTTGTGATGCTGGGCGACGCAATGACACGGCGGGATGCCGAGGTGAGGTGGTTTGACCATTCGGGATTGGACCAAGCATATTGGCGGTTGCAGAAGGAGTCCGAGTCATCGCATCGGCGTCTTCCTTGCTCGAACGACAAATGCAGGCTTGCACTTACCTTGATGCGCGAAAATACGGATTCGATGCGCGAGACTGAACTGCGTTTGCTCCTTGTGTCGCATGGTTTGCCGACTCCGCAGGTCAATTTGCAGGTTCAGGTTGTCGATGATAGAAGTATTCCGGTTGGTCCTCAAGGCGAAAAGCAGAAGAGGACGTACTACCTTGATTTGGCATATCCGAATCTGAAGGTTGCCATTGAATATGATGGTCGGCAGCATGCTCAGAATTGGGAGAGCGATATGCGCCGACGCACGCTTTTGGAGAATGACGGGTGGATCTGCATCAATGCGACGTGGCAGGATCTCACGAATGAACAGGCGAGGTATTCGTTTGCTAATGCTGTCGCAGCACGGGTCTCACAGCGACTGGGACGGGAGTTCAAGATTCATGAATGCTATGCCTTGGAGAAGGTTGCGAAGGGACTCGAGCGCAAGGCGAGTCAGCAACAGTTGAAACAGGGAAAAGCGGCAAAGAATGGAGATAAGTAGCAGCTTCCTGAGGCTTTCGGGTGTGAGTGGTGGCTCGCACCGGAGAATCCGATGAGGGACGGAAGGACCGGAACGTGATGAATTTTGGCCATCGATGTGAGTGGCGGCTCGCACCGGAGGATCGAGAAGAGACTGAGAGATTAATCTGGCGGAGCATTGGGCTTTCGATGTGAGTGGTGATTCGCACTGTGAGTGATTTCGGGTGGCTGTGGTGGCGATTTGGGTGCTGAATGATGCCTGGGTGTGAGTGACGGCTCGCACAGAGGGGCTGGCGAGGGGGCGGAAGGATCGGAGTGGGGTGGGTGGCGCCTTGGGTGTGAGTGGGCACTCGCAGCGGACGCGAAATGGAGCGGGGAGGGAGAGATGGGGAGGTCCGAGGGATTGCTTTCGGTGTGAGCGGTGGTTTGCACTGTGAGTGATTTCGGGTGGCTGTGGTGGCGGCGTGGGCGCTGAATTATGCCTGAGTGTGAGTGAGTACTTGCACCGAGGGATTGAGAAGGTTGAGAAAGGAGTCGGGAGGCTGGAATGTGGGCGGACTGTGGCCTTGGGTGTGAGCAATGGATCACACCGAGAACGGAACTGGGGTCGGAAAGGGGAGAAGGAACGCGGGAATAGTCGTTGGGTGTGAGTGGGGGCTCACACCGGGGAGGGATCTGGGCGGTTGGGATGGCGGTGTGGGCTTGGATTGTGTTTGGGTGCGTGCGGTTGATCGCATCGAGGGCTGGATTGCTGGGGGGGGGAGGGCAGGGAAGCCATGGGAAGGCTGTTGGGTGTGAGTGGAGGCTCGCCCCAAAGGGTGGCTTCGGCGGTTGGGAATCGGATTGCTGTTCGGTGCGAGCGGTGGCTCGCACCGAGGACGGCTCACGAAGGGATTGAGAGTGAGGAGAGAGACTGAGAGGGCGCCCTGTCGCGCCCCGCTCACTCCACCCACTTACCCCACCTACCGCAAAGCCCCGCAATCGCAATGGCTGTATGCCTGTGCCTGTATGGTGGTCTGCTGTGGCAGACTATGACTTTACTCAGGATTTGAACGAGACCAAGGCGAAATTCGACATGATCGCCAAGGCCATCGACATGGACGCCCTGTCCAAGTCCATCAAGGATCTCGAGGTGGAGGCCAGCGCGCCGGGCCTGTGGGACGACCAGGAGAACGCCCAGCGCGTGACGAGCAAGCTCTCCGCGGCACAGTCTCAGCTCAAGCGCCTGACCGACGCGCAGCGCAAGCTCGAGGACGTGGAGACCCTGTACGAGCTGGGCACCGAGGAAGGCGACGAGGACTCCCGCAACGAGGCCATCGACTCGCTCAAGCAGCTTGACAAGGACCTTTCCGACATGGAGATCCAGACCCTCATGGACGGCGAATACGACGAGCGCGCCGCCGTCGTCACCATCCGCTCCGGCGCGGGCGGCGTGGATGCCGCCGACTGGGCGCAGATGCTGCTGCGCATGTACCTTCGCTGGGCCGAGCGCCACGGCTACAAGGCCAAGGTGCTCGACACGTCCTACGCCGAGGAGGCGGGCATCAAGTCCGCCACTTTCCAGGTCGACGAGCCCTACGCCTACGGCCGCCTTTCGGTGGAGGGCGGCACGCACCGCCTTGTGCGCATCTCGCCGTTCGACAACCAGGGCCGCCGCCAGACGAGCTTCGCCGCCGTGGAGGTGCTGCCGCTCGTCGCCGCGACCGATCACATCGACATCCCGGATTCCGACATCCGCGTCGACACGTTCCAGGCCCACGGCCCCGGCGGCCAGGGCGTGAACACCACGTACTCCGCGGTG
>JAQXZM010000045.1 GCA_029227215.1 Bifidobacteriaceae bacterium
GTGCGTTCCACTCGTAAGGTCAAGGCCCATGATGAGAACAACGAGGCACATGTCGGTGACCTTGTTACAATTATGGAGACTCGTCCTTTGAGCAAGACGAAGCGCTGGCGTCTGACAGCGATCGTCGAGCGCGCAAAGTAACAAAGTTCGGCAAGGCTCGCCGTACACCTCGAATTGGGCCGCATCATCCGATGCGCTAGCATGGGATACTTGCGGCCCTTTTCGGGTGTACGGGGAGGACCAGCTCGGCTAAGGAGAAATATGATTCAGCAAGAATCAAGGCTTAAGGTCGCCGACAACACGGGTGCCAAGGAGATCCTGGCAATCCGCGTGCTCGGTGGCTCTAAGCGACGCTACGCCGGCATTGGCGACATCATCGTCGCCAGCGTCAAGGATGCAATTCCTGGCGGATCGGTGAAGAAAGGCGACGTGGTCAAGGCCGTCGTCGTCCGCACTGTCAAGGAAAGCCGCCGCAAGGATGGCTCCTACATCAAGTTCGACGAGAACGCCGCCGTCATTCTCGGCAACGGCCGTGAACCGCGTGGCACTCGTATCTTCGGACCGGTCGGTCGTGAGCTGCGCGACAAGCGCTTCATGAAGATCGTGTCCCTCGCTCCGGAGGTGATCTGACATGGTAGCCAAGATCAAGCAAGGCGATCAGGTCAAGGTCATCAAGGGCCGTGACCGCGGCGCCGAAGGCAAGGTCCTTCGTGTTCTGCCCAATGGTCGCGTCATCGTCGAAGGCGTCCAGATCGTGAAGAAGCACGTGCGCGCTACCCGCGAGGGCCAGCAGTCCGGCATCATCTCGACCGAGGCCCCGATCGATCGCTCCAACGTCATGCTCATTGACCCCGAGTCGGGCAAGCCGACCCGCGTGGGCGTGCATGTGAAGGAAGAGGTCCGCGACGGCAAGGTGAAGCGCGTGCGCACTCGCTATGCCAAGAAGTCCGGAAAGGAGATCGCATGAGCGATATCGAAGCTCCCGCGACCCCGCGTCTGAAGCAGAAGTACATCGACGAGATCGTTCCTGAGCTCGAGAAGGAGTTCAAGCACGACAACCCGATGCAGATTCCTCGTCTCACCAAGGTCGTCGTCTCCATGGGTGTCGGTGCCGCAGCCCGCGACTCCAAGCTCATCGAAGGCGCCGTCAAGGATCTGACCGCCATCACCGGCCAGAAGCCGAAGATCACCAAGGCGAAGAAGTCCGTCGCACAGTTCCACCTGCGCGAAGGCCAGGAAATCGGTGCGTTCGTCACGCTTCGCGGCGACCGCATGTGGGAATTCCTCGACCGCCTGCTCACGCTCGCCCTGCCCCGCATCCGCGATTTCCGCGGCATCAACGGCAAGCAGTTCGATGGCAATGGCAACTACAACTTCGGTCTGACCGAGCAGTCCATGTTCCACGAGATCGATCCCGATAACATCGATCACGTGCGTGGTATGGACATCACCGTTGTGACCACCACCAAGGACGACAAGGAAGCCTACGCGCTGCTCAAGGCTCTCGGCTTCCCGTTCAAGGAGAACTGAAATGGCAAAAACCGCTCTGAAGAACAAGGCGGCCGCAAAGCCGAAGTTTAAGGTGCGCGCTTACACGCGTTGCCAGGTGTGCGGTCGTCCCCATTCCGTGTATCGCAAGTTCGGCCTGTGCCGCATCTGCCTTCGTGAGAAGGCGCATCGCGGCGAGCTGCCCGGCGTGACGAAGTCCAGTTGGTGATATTTGACGCTGAAGGTCTGCGGCTGTGCCGGATGAACATCCGAGTACAGCGGCGGAAACCACGGCGAGGAAGGGCATAAGCCCACATGACAATGACAGATCCGATCGCAGACATGCTGACGCGTCTGCGTAATGCGAGCGCGGCAAAGCACAAGACCGTCGATATGCCGTACTCCAAGTTCAAGGCGAACATCGCTGATATCCTCAAGCGCGAGGGCTATATCAAGGATTACACCGCCAAGGAAGCCAAGGTCGGCAAGACCCTTGAGATCACTCTCAAGTACGGTCAGTACGGCCAGCAGTCCATCCAGGGCATCAAGCGCGTGTCGAAGCCTGGCCTTCGCCGCTACGCGAAGTCCGATGAGCTCCCCATGCCGCTCGGCGGCCTGGGCATCGCCATCATCTCGACTTCCTCTGGCCTGATGACCCAGAAGGAATGCCTGGACAAGGGCATCGGCGGCGAAGTCGTCGCCTACGTGTGGTGAGAAAGGAGAGCTAACACATGGCATCGCATATTGGTAAGCTCCCCATCGCCATCCCGTCCGGCGTTGAGGCATCCGTGAAGGATTCCACGGTCACCGTCAAGGGCCCCAAGGGCACCGACGAGTACACGTTCCCGGAGGGCATCTCCGTGGCCGTGAACGACAACGAGATTGTGGTCACCGCTGCTGACAACGAGCGCGAGACCCGTGCCAAGCATGGCCTGGCACGCGCCATCATCGCCTCCAAGGTCAAGGGCGTGCACGAGGGCTATCGCAAGCACCTGCTCATCGTCGGCACCGGCTACCGCGTGCAGGCGAAGGGCAAGGGCCTCGAGTTCTCCCTCGGCTACTCGCACACCATCACCGTGAACGCTCCTGAAGGCATCACGTTCGAGGTGCCGAACCAGAACGAGCTCTTCGTGTCCGGCATGGACAAGCAGCTCGTTGGTCAGGTCGCCGCGAACATCCGCAAGCTGCGCGCCCCGGAACCCTACAAGGGCAAGGGCATCAAGTACGAGGATGAGCACATCCTGCGCAAGGCTGGAAAGGCTGGTAAGTAATGAGCGTCAAGATCCTGGGTAAGGGCAAGTTCGTTGCCCGCGCGCGTCGTCACGCTCGTATCCGCAAGAAGGTCATCGGCACCCCGGCGCGTCCGCGCCTCGTGGTGACCCGTACCAACCGCAACATCATCGCCCAGATCGTCGATGACACCAAGGGCGTGACGCTCGTCTCCGAGTCCACGCTCCACAATGACTTCGACTTCCAGGGCACCAAGACCGAGGCTGCCAAGCAGGTCGGTCTGCGCATCGCCGAGAAGGCCAAGGCTGCCGGCATCACCGCCGTGTGCTTCGACCGTGGCGGCAACAAGTACCACGGCCGCGTCGCAGCGGTCGCCGATGGTGCTCGCGAAGGAGGTCTGGCGCTGTGAGCGATAACGAAGTTAAGGAAACTGCAGTGGCAGAACAGTCCGACAACAACGCGGCCAACACCGCGACGAAGTCCGACGAGCGCAAGGGCCGCCGTGGCGGCCGTGGCGAGCGTCGCAACCGCCGTGACCATGAGGAGAACCGCGGCGACGAGATGCTCGATCGCGTCGTCACGATCAACCGCGTGGCCAAGACCCACAAGGGTGGTCGTACGTTCAGCTTCGCGGCTCTCGTCGTCGTCGGCGACGGCAACGGCACCGTGGGCGTGGGCTACGGCAAGTCCCATGAGGTTCCGGCGGCCATCGCCAAGGGCCAGCTCGACGCCAAGAAGCACATGTTCACCGTTCCGCGCGTGCGTGGCACCATCACCCATCCGGTGATCGGCCATGACGCCGCCGGCACCGTGCTGCTTCGCCCGGCTGCCCCGGGTACCGGCGTTATCGCCGGTGGCGCAGTGCGTGCAGTCATGGAGTGCGCGGGTATCTCCGATATCCTCACCAAGTCCATGGGCTCCGACAACGCCATCAACACGGTCAACGCAACGGTCGCCGCCCTCAAGCAGCTCGAAGAGCCCGAAGAGGTGGCAGCCCGCCGTGGCCTGTCCCTTCAGGAGGTCGCTCCTGACAAGCTCCTGCGTGAGCGCGCCAAGGGCATCGCCGAGGCTCGCGAAGCACGCGAAAAGGCTGCGGCTGCGAAGGCCGCTGAGCAGAAGGATGGTGAGTGATGGCTGACAAGCAGATCAAGGTCACCCTGGTTCGTGGTCTTGTGAACCGCACCCCCAACCAGCGCGTGAACGTCAAGCAGCTCGGCCTGCACAAGATCGGCCAGTCCGTGATCGTCCCTGACGATCCGGTCCATCGTGGCATCATCCAGAAGGTGCGCCACATGGTCACCGTCGAGGAGGCTAACTGATTATGGCTAATGAAAACGAAGAAGTCGACATCCTTCAGATGCACGACCTCCGTCCGGCACCGGGCGCCAACAAGAAGCGTATCCGCGTCGGCCGTGGTGAAGGCTCCAAGGGCAAGACCTCGGGCCGTGGCACCAAGGGCACGGGCGCTCGTTACCAGGTTCGCCCTGGCTTCGAAGGCGGCCAGCTGCCTCTGTACATGCGTCTGCCGAAGCTGCGCGGCTTCCGGAGCCCCTTCAAGAAGGAGTTCCAGGTCGTCAACCTCAAACGCATCGCCGAGGTGTTCCCCGATGGTGGCGACGTCACCGTCGAGGCGCTCGTCAAGGCAGGCCTTGTGCGTTCCGGCTACCCGGTCAAGGTTCTCGCCGATGGTGAGATCTCCAAGGCCTACAACTTCAAGGGCGTGAAGGCTTCTGCCTCTGCCGCCAAGAAGATCGAGGCCGCAGGCGGCTCCGTTTCCGAGGAGTAACGTCTCAGGGGCTCCGCGCAACACGCACGGAGCCCCGCTTTTTCCCGTGATTTGCACGGGAATGCAATGAATTTCGCCCCTTTTCCGCCAATCTGCGGGGGAGGGGCGAATTCTTTGCTATTATTCTGTCTAGTGTGTGCCCGAGAACGGATGACGGCGTAGGAGTCCGTCGATCCGACTGAGGAAGGAACATCTAGTGAAAACGCTGATCCAAGCGTTGCGCACAAAGGAGCTGCGCAACAAGATCCTGTTCGTCTTGTTGATGATTCTCATCTACCGCATCGGTTCGTACATCCCCACCCCGGGTGTCGACTACAAGGCGGTTCACGAATGTGTCACCACGATGTCCGGAACCAGCCAGGAGAACTTCGTCGGACTCGTCAACCTCTTCTCCGGCGGCTCGCTCCTCCAGCTGTCGATCTTCGCCCTCGGCGTCACGCCGTACATCACGGCATCCATCGTCATCCAGCTGCTGCGCGTCGTCATTCCTCGCTTCGAGCAGCTCCACCGCGAAGGCCAGTCCGGCGAGGCCAAGCTCACCGAGTACACCCGTTACCTCACGATCGGCCTCGCCGTGCTCCAGTCCAGCACGATCATCGTGACCGCCCGCAGCGGCGCCCTGTTCAACTACATGTGCTCCGATGTGATCCCGGACACCTCGTTCGTCAACATGCTCATCATGGTCATGGTGATGACGGGCGCCACCGGCCTCATCATGTGGATGGCCGAGCTCATCACCGACAAGGGCATCGGCAACGGCATGTCCGTGTTGATCTTCATCTCCATCTGCTCGGGCTTCCTCAACAACCTGTGGAACATCCATTCCGAGACCAACGGCTGGGTCAAGTTCGGCGTCGTCGTCGCCGTGTTCGTCGTGATCCTCATCTTCGTCGATTACGTCGAGCTGTGCCAGCGCCGCATCCCGGTGCAGTACACCCGCCGCATGATCGGCCGCAAGATGTACGGCGGCAGCTCCACGTACCTTCCGCTCAAGATCAACATGTCCGGCGTCATCCCGCCGATCTTCGCGTCCTCCATCCTGTCGGTGCCGACCCTCATCGCACAATTCGGCAATCCTGACCAGTCCTGGGTCACCTGGATCAACACGAACCTCGGCTCCTCCACCACCGTGTGGTACATCGTGCTGTACTCCCTCATGATTGTGTTCTTCACGTTCTTCTACACCTCCGTCACGTTCAACCCTGAGGAGGTCGCCGACGACATGAAGGAATACGGTGGTTTCATCCCCGGCATTCGTGCCGGTCGCGCCACCGCCGAGTACCTCAACTACGTCATCAACCGCCTCAACACGGTGGGCGCCATCTACATCCTGTTCGTCGCGCTCATCCCGACCGTGCTCATCAAGGCCCTTAACCTCAACACGTCCCTGCCGTTCGGCGGCACCACGATCCTCATCATCGCAGGCGTGGGCCTCGACACCCTTCGCCAGGCGAAGGCACAGACCGAGCAGTTCCAGTACGAGCACTTCCTCGTCGCCAAGGATCCTGCCGAGCTTGAGGATGCGGATAACGATTCCGACGATTCCGCGGTTTCCGATGCCGAGGCCGAGACCTCTTCCCAGACCGCCGTCGCGGTTGCCGAGAAGGGCGACGGCGAGGCAGAAACCGAATCCGAAGCAGCGGAGGAGCCGTCTGACGAAGATACCGAAGACGACGACTCCGAAGACAAGGATTCCGATTCCAAGGACGCCGAATAGGCTGCCCCATCGGCAGCAACGGATTCCTGCCGAACATTCGGTCTGAATCAACCAGCCGAATCTTCCAACCGAATCCATCAAACACAGCAAACAGCGCAGCGTGCATAATCCGCACGCTGCGCTGACGTAAGGAGAAAGAAATGCGACTTCTCATCATGGGCCCCCAAGGCGTTGGCAAGGGCACTCAGGCAGCTCTTCTGAGCAAGCACTACGGCATCCCCGCCATCTCCACCGGCGACATCTTCCGCTTCAACATCAAGAACAAGACGCCGCTTGGCCTCGAAGCACTCGAGTACATCAACAAGGGCGAGCTCGTGCCCGACGAACTCACCAACAAGATCGTCAAGGACCGCCTTGCGCAGGACGATGCCAAGAACGGCTGGATCCTTGACGGATACCCGCGCAATGCATCCCAGGTCGAAGCGCTCGACGCAATGCTTGCCGACCTCGGCACCCCGCTTGACGCCGTGGTCGCCCTCACCGCCGACCATGACGTGCTCATGGACCGCATGATGAAGCGTGCACAGCTCGAAGGCCGTTCCGACGACAACCCGGAGGCCATCGCCAAGCGCCTGGACGTCTACGCCAAGGAGACCGCTCCGCTGCTCGACACCTACAAGTCCCGCGGCCTGCTCCACGAATTCAATGGCGTCGGCGAGATCGACGACATCCAGGCAACGATCGTCAAGGGACTGGGCGAATAGTTCCCTGTCTTTGGCATTTCCGATGACTGTGTTCCAGCATCGGGCGACACACCACAGGCCAGGCCGCGGTTGCGGTCTGGCCTTCTTTTATTCCGAAGTTTGTGCTGTTCCTGATTTTGGTATTATTCCTGATTTTGCAGTCTCCTTGAGTGCTTGCTCCGCTGTTCTGAGCCGTCGATATGCCAGTCGCGACACGTGCCACTTCGGCGCAGCAAATATCGCTGTAAACCGTGACGACCGTGTACACTGAAAACATGGTATGGGTCATCATCATCGTTATTTTGGTAGTGCTGGGCCTGTGGCTCGCCTCCACGTACAACTCGCTTGTCTCCTTGCGTAACCTGGTCACCAACGGGTGGGCGCAGATCGACGTGCAGCTCAAGCAGCGCGCCGACCTCATCCCCAACCTCGTCGAGACCGTGAAGGGCTACGCCTCGCATGAAAGCTCCGTGCTCGAAGAGGTCACGAGGGCACGCGCCCACGCGCAGCAGGCGGCGCAGTCCAATGCCTCGCCCGAGCAGCGCGCAGCCGCTGAGAACGACCTCAGCCGTGCGATTCTCAACCTCTATGCGGTCTCCGAGAACTACCCGCAGCTGCAGGCGAACCAGAACTTCCTCGACCTGCAGAACCAGCTCAAGCAGCTCGAGCAGAAGATCGCCTACGCCCGCCAGATGTACAACGACGTGGTGCTCAAATACAACAACAAGATCCAGATGTTCCCCTCGAACATCGTCGCCGGCATGTTCCACTTCGTCGACGCGCAGTCGTTCAGCGCGGCAGGCCAGGACCGCGAGGTCCCCAAGGTGAGTTTCGCAGGCCCGGGTGCCCCGGCTTCCCAGTCCGCCGAAGGCCCCTTCACCAAGTACATGCCCTCTGACCAGGCGGGTCAGACCGGTGGCCAGGGCGGCGCCCCGTTCTCTGCTGGCAACAACCAGTGGTCTGGTCAATGAGCGCCCCGAGCGGGGAGCCTCAAGGCCCCTTCACCACCAATCCCGTTGCATCGGGTACCCCGTTCTCACGCAGCACTGCCGGAATCAATGCGGATTCCGGCAGCAACGCCCCCTTCCAGCCGAGCATGGGCGATGGCAGCGGCATGAGTGTGAATGCCCTCGGCGGCGGCAACGCCCCTTGGTTCAATCTCAAGCGTTTCATAGGTGCCCTCGCATGCGCCGTGGCAATGGTGCTCGTCATCGTCTTCTCCATCGTCGCGGTGTCCGGCTCATCGGGCTCCACCGCTGCATTGCAGGCGACCAGCGATGAAATCAACGCGCAGATCGAGACGAATGGCGACGTGAGCGTCAATGAGCTGGTGACGATCCAGATGCGCAAGCGCGACTCGGGCCCGTACCACCAGCTGTACCGCACCATCCAGCTCGATAGTTCGCTGGTGACCGACGTGAGCGACGTGACGGTGACGCGCATCATGGCCGACACCTCCACCACCTACACCCGACAGGACTTCGTGTCGCCTGACTTGGCGTCCAGCGTATGGGATTCTCAGTACGCTGGGCATTGGTATCTCTATGACGAGACCAACAACACCGATTACCTGCCGGTCACCGATGCGCTGCCCATCTCCGCACCCGACAAGCCAACCCAGCAGAAGCAGCTCGAGTTCGGATGGAACATCCCCACGACCGAATCCGGCACGATGACCTTCCGTATTACCTACACGCTGCGCAACCTTGCCACCGAGTACTCGGACGTGTCGGAAACATTCTGGGAGCTCGTCTCAGCGGACCAATCGATGCCGATCAAGAAGCTCACCGCCACCATCAGCCTGCCGCAAGGTGCGAATACCTCGAACACGTGGGCGTGGCTGCACACCGAGGCGAAATCGAGCAACAGCCGCGATAGCGATGGCACGTTGCACTTCGAAATCAACAACATCGAGACAAGCGATTACGTGGACGTGATCGCGCTCACCGACAACTCGATGATGTCGGGCGTCGCACGCGCCAGCACCGATGCGCGCAAGGACTACCGCATGAGCACCGAGGCCGCCAAAGAGAAGCAGTGGCACGACCAGCAGGTCGCCGCCGCCCGCCGCAGCGTCGTGTTCGTGCTGTTCTTCGCCATCACCGGCATCGCGCTCATCATCTGGGCGGTCGTCGGCGCATTCAAGAGCTACCGCAACAGTCAGCCGTGGCTTGCGGCCGGGTATTGGCACGACCCGCCTGCGATGAGCCCAGGCGCTGCGGCCTACATGAACAACGTCATCGACTCGTCAAAGGACGCCCAGAAGTGCGCACTTGCCGGCACCGTACTCTCCCTTGCCTCCAAGCATTGCCTGCTGCTGGTGCCCGGCCCCGCGCGGTGGTACGAGGGCATCGACCTGGTGAACACCGATCCGTCGCAATACCGCTCCTACATCGAGGGCGTCGCGTCGGCGAACGGCAAGCCTGGCTGGCAGCGCAAGTCGGTCACCACCACCGTGTGTTTGCTCGTGAACCCCACGCACGGCGACAACATCGCCGCCTACAACCTGTGCGAGTCCGAAGCCCAGCTGCTGCGTGTGTTCGCGCTCGTCGCCGACAAGCTCGGCACGCCGGTGTTCGACATGGACCAGATGAGCGACCAGTGGAGCAATTGGCGCAGCGGCATCGAGGAGATGGAGACATTCCAAGCGAAGTGCAGCACTGAGTTCAGCGAACTCGAGGCCACGAATTCGCAAGCCGGGTGGCATACCGCTCCGACGCTCGTGGCGCTGGTGTATCTTCTGGCGCTGTATTTCTCCTGGCAGCTCGGCTCGTTGTCGACGCTCACCCCGCTTGTGTATGTCGCCGGCCTGCTCGTCATCGCCAGCATCTGCTTCTCCCTCGCCTATGGCAAATCCCGTGGCATCACGCCCAACGGGCAGCGCTGGGCCGAGCAGGTGCAGGGATTCAAGCAGTACCTGCTCGATTTCTCGAATTTCCACGACCGTGGTGTCAGCGACCTCGTGCTGTGGGACCGTTACCTTGTGTATGCCGCGTCGTTCGGCATCAGCAAGGAGGTGCTCGAACAGCTCTATCTCGCCGAACCCAGGCTCCAGGACGCCTCGTGGGTGGATACGCACACGAACAACTCGCTGCTGTACTGGTATGCGGCGCCGCGCGCGCGGGATTCGGGCATGATGGCCGATCCGACCGCAACGGCGGCGATGAACTTCGGCAGCCTCGATGACTTCACCGATAGTCTGAGCACGTCCCTGAGCGATCTGCAAAGCTCGTTCGACACGGCATTCAGCGACCTGCACGCCCATGACTCCGGCGGCAGCTTCGGAGGCAGCGGAGGAAGCTTCAGCGGAGGCGGCTTCGGCGGTGGCGGCGGTGGCGGCGGTGGCGGCGGTTTCGGCGGCCGCTGAGCCGGCCGCTGGGCCACCGATCCAGCCGTACCGTTGTGGTTGCGATGAGTGCGTCTCTGCGATGACGCAGTCCGCTGGCCAGTAATGATGGGGCTCTGCTGAGGCAGAGCCCCATCGTGTTTTGGGGCAGAATCCAGGAACGACGCGTGGTTGAAGGTGAAGCGTGGTTGAAGGCGCGACGCGCCGAATTGCCAGGAATGCGTTTGCGTGATATCTTGCATTATTGGTGTGCCTTCACAAGAGGACGCATCTGTAAACACAGCGAGAACGGAGTCCAATGGCAAAAGACGGTGTGATTGAGGTCGAAGGACGTGTCGTGGAGGCATTGCCGAACGCGATGTTCAAGGTCGAGCTCGAGAATAAGCACATTGTCCTCGCCACGATTTCGGGAAAGATGCGCAAGAACTTCATCCGCATCCTTCCGCAGGACCGTGTGGTGCTCGAAATGAGCCCGTACGACCTGAATCGCGGTCGTATTACATACCGCTACAAGTAAAGGAAAACCATGAAGGTTAGCCCCAGCGTGAAGCGAATCTGCGAGCACTGCCGCGTGATTCGTCGCCACGGTCGCGTCATGGTGATCTGCACGAACCCGCGCCACAAGCAGCGTCAGGGCTGAGCGGACACCGCTAGCGACAAAATTCAACAGGCGCTGAGCCACAGGGTGCGTGCCATGCACGCCCCTGAACCCCAGGACAGAGACCTGGGCCCGAGCGGGCACACCTCGCGAAGGACGGCTTGGCGTACGATCTCTGACAACAAGAAGGAATCGCAATGGCACGTCTTGCCGGAGTCGACATCCCCAATGAGAAGCGCATTGAGATCGCCCTCACCTATATCTACGGTGTGGGTCGCACGCGCGCCAAGGAAACGCTCGCAGCCACGGGTATCAACCCGGATACGCGAGTCAAGGACCTCTCTGATGACCAGCTGATCCAGCTTCGTGATTATCTCGAGGGCAACTACAAGATCGAAGGCGATCTGCGTCGCGAAGTCGAAGCAGACATCCGTCGTAAGATCCAGATCAATTGCTACCAGGGCATTCGTCATCGCCGCCACCTGCCGGTCCGCGGCCAGCGCACGAAGACCAACGCTCGCACCCGCAAGGGCCCGAAGCGTACGGTTGCCGGAAAGAAGAAGGCTGCCTGATCCAGGCAGCGCCATCCAGGCCACGAGACCCCGCAGCCGCTAAGGTCATGGAGCTCATCGCCTGAATGTCAATCAGCTGAAATTCACCAGCATAGAGGAAATGAGGCAAAGTGGCAGCTGTTAAGCAGGCAGCCCGTAAGCCCCGCCGCAAGGACCGCAAGTCGGTTCCCGTCGGGCAGGCGCACATCAAGTCCACGTTCAACAACACTATTATCTCCATCACCGATCCGTCCGGCGCAGTTGTGTCCTGGGCGTCCGGTGGCGACGTCGGTTTCAAGGGCTCCCGCAAGTCCACGCCGTACGCTGCAGGCATGGCCGCCGAGGCCGCTGCCCGCAAGGCAATGGAACACGGCGTCAAGAAGGTTGACGTTTTCGTGAAGGGCCCGGGCTCTGGTCGCGAAACCGCCATCCGCTCCCTCCAGTCTGCAGGTCTTGAGGTCGGTTCCATCACCGACGTCACCCCGCAGGCTCACAATGGCGTTCGTCCTCCGAAGCGCCGCCGCGTCTGAAGCACTGAGACACAGAGAACAAACATCCAACCCGCCGGCCGGCAAGTGCACAACCGGTCTGAGCTGAAAGGATACCAACGTGCTTATTGCACAGCGTCCGTCACTGTCTGAGGAAGTGGTTTCTCCTCAGCGTTCCCGCTTCACGATTGAGCCTCTGGAGCCAGGGTTCGGATACACGCTCGGCAACTCCCTGCGCCGCACCCTCCTGAGCTCGATCCCGGGAGCGGCTGTGACGTCGGTGCGTATCTCTGGCGCTCTGCACGAGTTCACCACTCTGCCGGGTGTCACCGAGGACGTCACCGAGATTCTCCTCAACATCAAGGGAATCGTTCTCACCAGTGAATATGATGAGCCCGTCGTGATGTATCTGCGCAAGAGCGGAGAAGGCGAAGTCACCGCAGGTGACATCACCCCTCCCGCCGGCGTGACGATCGCCAACCCCGATCATCACATCGCCACTCTTGCAGAGGATGGCGAGCTTGAGGTCGAGTTCACCGTCGAGCGTGGCCGCGGCTATGTGCCGGCTTCGATGAACAAGGGCGATAATGACGAGATCGGCCGCATCCCAGTCGATTCCATCTACTCGCCGGTTCTCAAGGTCAGCTACAAGGTCGAGGCGACGCGCGTTGAACAGCGCACCGATTTCGATCGTCTCATCGTCGATGTGGAGACGAAGCCGTCCATCACCCCGCGTGATGCCGTGGCTTCCGCAGGCTCCACGCTCGTCGAGCTCTTCGGCCTGTTCCGCGAGCTCAACGTGAAGGCGGAGGGCATCGAAGTGGGTCCCGCACCCGTGCAGGAAGACACCGACCAGGAACTCGCTGGCACGATCGAAGACCTCGATCTGACGCAGCGTTCCTACAACTGCCTCAAGCGCGAGGGCATCCACACGATCGCCGACCTCGTCAATCACTCCGAGCAGGAACTGCTCGATATTCGCAATTTCGGTATGAAGTCCATCGATGAGGTCAAGGAGAAGCTCGCCGCTCGCGGCCTGAGCCTCAAGCCGAGCCCGATGGGCGTCAACCCGATCAATCTGGATGGTGCCACGTTCTTCACCCCTGACGACAAGGACGTTGACGACAACGAGTAGCACGAGGTTGGCATGAGCCGCACGGTGATGGCCTTTGGCAATGCCATTGCCTGTGGCTGTGCTTGTGCTCATGCCCTCTGTGCAGCTCATGGTCGGCGTCATGCTCTTGCGGCAAGGCTGCGTTGCGTGCTGGCAGCACCTGCCTGCCCATGATTTCGCATTGCCGATGCGCGCAGGTCACCTGCGCGGACGCAAGAGCCTTGAATCGTCTCGAGTGAGATTCCCCCACCATCCATCGCACCGCAACGCGGATGTTCGGGCGAATGCCCACCTGCGCTGCGGAAAACAAGGAGAAACAAATGCCTACACCTAAGAAGGGCCCGCGTCTCGCGTCGAGCCCGGCGCATGAGCGCCTCATGCTCGCCAACATGGCGACCAGCCTGTTCGAGCATGGCAGCATCCGCACCACCCTGCCGAAGGCGAAGCGCCTTCGTCCGCTGGCCGAGCGCCTCATCACGTTCGCCAAGCGTGGCGACCTGCACTCCCGCCGTCGCGTGATGCGCGTCATCCGCGACAAGTCCATTGTGCACAAGCTCTTCACCGAGATTGCCGAGCAGATGGAGCAGCGCGAGGGCGGCTACACCCGCATCGTGCGCCTGGCTCCGCGCCGTGGCGACGCTGCCCCGATGGCCATCATCTCGCTCGTCACCGAGCCGGTGAGCGCCAAGCAGGCGACCGTCAAGGAAGCCGAGGCTGTTGCCGACGCCGCTGATGCAGCACGCGCTGACGGCGCCGCTGAGGATGCCGTGAACGCAGCCGTCGAGGCCAACGAGAACAACGACAAGGACGTGGCTGCTGCCGACGAAGCCGCCGTTGATCTCGAGAAGACCGCCAAGGAAGCCGACGAGGCTGCCGAAGAGGCCGAGAACGAAGCTGACGTGGCTGAGGAAGCCGCAGCAGCCGACAAGAAGTGAGCGTGCTCGCTTCCTTGAAGCGTGGCTGAGCTTCTTGCTCGAAAAGCATTGACCCCCGTTCCGATGGTACGGGGGTCTTTTTGTACCCGCTGCACGCCTGTGGTGTAGCGTGCTCCTCTGCGACGACGCGGCGAAGCGGCGGCGTGGGCGTTACGCGGGCTGGATTTGCTTCGACACGCCCTGTGGCATGATGGTCTCCATGAGACTTCGCATCGACCTTGCATATGACGGCACCGATTTCCACGGCTGGGCGACGCAGCCTGATCTGCGCACCGTGCAGGGCGAGGTGGAGGCAGCGATCGCGAAAGTGCTCCATATTCATGCGGAACCCGGGCAGGCTGCTGCTCAATCATCGTATCCATCGCACGATGACGAGGCTTGGCCGCGTCTCGTCGTGGCGGGGCGCACCGACACCGGCGTGCACGCACTCCACCAGGTCTGTCACCTTGACATCGCTCAGGATGTGCTCGCCAGGGGAGTGGGCCACATGGATTGCACGCCCGCCGAAGCCCTGCGGCGCCGGCTCTCGCATGTGCTTCCTGCGGACATCGCCATTTATTCCGTGTCGGTGGCGCCGTCTGGTTTCGATGCACGGTTTTCGGCGCTCGAACGGGTGTAGGTGTATCGCATCTGCGACAATGCGCGGTTTTTGGACCCCCGTATGCGTGGTTTCGTGCTGGGCGTCGATGACCGGCTCAATCTCGATGCGATGAATGCTGCCGTCAATCATGCGATCGGACTCCACGATTTCGGTAGTTTCGCCACGCCTAATCCTGGAGGCACCACGATTCGCGAGGTGAAGGCCGCCGTGTGGGCGCGGGTACCGCAGCTTCCCTGCGTGAGCCCGGATGGAAACGCTGCGCACGAGGTGCCTGCTGCGGAATCCGGGCTGGTGACTTTCACGATTGTGGCGGATGCATTCGCTCACAACATGGTGCGCTCCCTGGTGCAGGCATGCCTGCAGGTGGGGCGTGGGCGCAAGAGTGAGGATTGGTTCGCCGATAAGATCGCGCATCCCGTGCGCGAGGGAAGCACAGGCCCGGCGCCGGCGAAGGGGCTCACGCTCGAGCGTGTGGTGTATCCGGATGATTCGCAGCTCGCCGAGCGCGCCCAGGCGATTCGCGCCAAGCGCACGATGCCTGGGGATGAGGATGGCGACCAGCAGTAGGCAATCAGCCACACGTTCGCGATTCGACTTGCGTGTCGGGTGGATTGTGTGGCATAATGCTCAAGTTGCACTAAGCAGCGAAGGATGATTGTCCGAGCGGTCGAAGGAGCACGACTCGAAATCGTGTGAGGCTATAAACCTCCGAGAGTTCGAATCTCTCATCATCCGCATGAGGCCAGGAACCTGGGAATCCCAAGTTCCTGGCCAATTTGTTTCCAGCGCACAGTAGCGCAAGCATCGAAGTGGTCTAACGTCCGCAATCGGCGCCGGATTTTTGGGGCGCCGAAGATGGAGGCTAGACCGCGTGGAAAAGGATCGTAAACGTCCGCAATCGGCGCCGGATTCCTGGTGCGCCGAATCCGGACGCTTGGAGGGCGAAAAGGGGGATTCTAGCGTCCGTCTTCGGCGCCTCGTAGGGATGGGGTGGCGCCGGTCCTGATTGTGGTGGCCGAGGTACCGCGGAGGCTTCCTGATTAGTCTCGAATGGTGCGAATTTGTGCACGCTGTTCCTGCCTACTGTGCACAATCTTCACGACATGCCCACAATAGCGTTCTTGCGTTGATGAATTAACCGCGTTAATATAAGAACCACTCAAGGATACAGATCCTCACGGGGTGCCGATGAAGCGCCCAGCGAGGTGGCGCATCACAGGGTTGTGGCGCAAGTCGCAGCCTGCTGAGTCGCAATCCCCGAGCAACCACAAGACTTTGGTTCGGCGGTGAATTCATAGATCGAGTTGATCTTATGAATCCACCGCCAGACCAGAGGACAGACGAGAAACATTGCAGTAAGCGCATCAAGGCCGAGAGCGCAAGCCGCAAGGTTTCCCGACCGTTCGCATAGGAGAGACAAAACCTCATGCCATCCCAGCGAACACAAGGCGTCCCACAGCACAGTCGCTGGTCCGCTCATCCAGAACGAACCGCAGCGGCTGGGCTCCACACCTCGCACACCCAACGCCAGTCACAGGCACAGTCACACAGGCACAAGGAAGCGTCATGACAGGCAACACCAAGACTTCGCAAGCAGTGGTATCGGAAACCAACCGATCCCGCATGCTGCGCGTGCTGTACCGCGGTGGCATCAAGTCGCGTGCGCAGATCGCGCAGGCCCTTGATCTCACCCCCGCGGCGGTGTCGAAGATCAGCGCCCGCCTCATCGAGGCCCACGCCGTCGAAGAGACGAGCGACATCCGCGGCAAAGGCAACCGCCGTTCCATCGGATTGCGCATCCCCTCGGAGCGCTTCCATGTGGTCGGTGTCAAGTTTGCCCGCACCATCGTGCAGATCGGCGTGTTCGACCTCGATGGCAACGCGATGTCCATCGACGAGCTCCCGCCTGTCGATGACGCCCACATTGCCGACGTGGTGGCGGATGTGCGGAGACGCCTTGCTCGCATCATCGACGCCGACCCCGCTATCGTGGCGGTGGGCATGGCAGTCCCGGGGCCCTACCTGCGCACCGTGGGCCGCACCGCGCTCGTCTCGTCGATGCACGGGTGGCGCCGCGTGAACTTCCTCCACGAATTCGGCACCGCATTCCGCGTGCCGGTGTACGTGGAGCAGGATGCCCGCGCCGGCGTGCTCGCCGAGAACCTGTTCGCCGTCGCTGCCGGTGCCGCCGGTGCCACTGGTACCTCTGATACCGGAGAAACCGACAGCACGCCCGATTCCGTCGCCACCTCCGATGGCGCCGCCGCCTGCCTTGCCTACTACCTGCTGGGCGAAGGCGTGGGCCTGGGTGTCATCGACCACGGCAGCCTCATCAACGGGGCGCTCGGCGCGGCGACGGAGATCGGCCACGTGAGCATCGACGTGAACGGCAGGCGCTGCGAATGCGGCAACGTCGGCTGCCTCGAGCGGTATTGCTCCGCCGTGGCGATCCGCGACGAGCTGATCGCCGCCAGCGCTGCAAAGCCAGCCGAAGGCGCTATCAAGGAATCCGCCACGGATCCCGCGTCGCAGCCCGACACCCCGCACATACCCGGCGTTGAATCGATGACGCCGGCGCAGGCCGCCGACGCGCTGTTCATCGCGGCGAACGGCGGCGACGCCGCGGCGCAGACGATGGTGCGGCACATCGGGCGCTACGTGGGCTACGGCTGCGTGACCATCATCAACGCCTACAACCCGCAGCGCATCGTGCTCGGCGACATCGTCGCCCGCGGGGGAGAGCCTCTGCTCTCCGCCGCGCAAAGCGTGGTGGACGAGAGGGTGATTCCGCAGATCGCGGACGCGACGAGCATCGAGTTGTCGAAGCTACGCACCGATTCCACGATCCTGGGCGCGGCGGCGGTGGCGGTCAACCAGTTCCTCGACCACCCCTCGCGGTTCCTCGATTTGAAATGACCCAAGACTTTCAGTCGTGTGACGAAACGCACGGCTGAACAATCCACAACGCAAAACCCAAACCAACCACACACAACCACACACAGCGGCGGGCCAGCCCGACGCGACCATGGAAAACACAGAAAGGCACGATCATGGCAAAGCCAATGGTTCTCTCCCTCGGCGAACTCCTGTGGGATATGCTCCCCAGCGGAAAGCGCGCAGGCGGCGCCCCCGTCAACTTCATCTACCACGCGGTGCACAACGGCGCCGACGGCTACGCCATCTCCGCCGTGGGTGAGGACGAGCTCGGCGATGAGCTCGTCGCCGCCACCAAGAACGCCGGCATCAACGCCATCATCCAGCGCAACGCCTGGCCCACCGGCACCGTGGACGTGCAGCTGAAGAACGGCATCCCCGAGTACACCATCGTGCGCGGCGTGGCATGGGACCACATCCTCTACACCCGCCAGCTCATCAACCAGGTCGAGAAGGCCGACGCCGTGTGCTTCGGCACGCTGGGCCTTCGCTCGCCCGAGTCGCATGACACGATCATCGAGCTGCTCAAGCACATCAAGCCGGGCGCCATGAAGTTCTTCGACATCAACATCCGCGGCGACCACTACTCCAAGGACCTCATCGACGAGCTGCTGCGCACCGCCACCGTGTTCAAACTCAACGACGCCGAGCTGTTGCTGCTGCGCGACATGTTCGACATCCGCGGCGCCTCCGACGACGAAGCCTGCCGCTGGTTCCTCAACGAATACGGCCTCGACTACGTGATTCTCACCGCCGGCTCCACGTTCAGCACGATCGTGGCGAAGACCGGCGAGTCCTCCACCGTGCCCACCCCGCACGTCGAGGTGGAGGACACCGTGGGCGCCGGCGACTCGTTCTCCGGCACCTTCACAGCGAAGATTCTCAACGGCGCAAGCCTCACCGAGGCGCACCGCGCCGCCGTGAACGTCGCCGCCTTCGTGTGCACGCAGAGCGGCGGCTGGCCGAAGTACCCGGACGTCGTGCCGGATTACCTCGCCGAAGCCGGCAAGTGAGCGGCACGGGAAGAGATCGCCTCACGCCTGCCATCTGACGGATACCTCCCGGATACCGCGACATGAGGATGCCGCGATATCCGGATACCGCAAACCACACAGAATTCACAGCGAAGTAATTCACTGCCAACCAGTAATTGGGCAGCCAACAATTTGGAAGCCAACAATTTGGCAACTAGCAATTAGGAGAGAGCAATGAGCAACGCTCCCAAAGCCGCCGCGCCTGAGCAAGCGGCGAAAGGCTCGATGAGCCGCATGGCCATCGTGCCCGTGATGTTCGCATTCTTCATCATGGGCTTCGTGGACCTCGTGGGCACCGCCACGAACTACGTCAAGCCGGAGTTCAATCTCGAGAACTCCCAGGCGAACCTGTTCACCACGATGGTGTTCTTCTGGTTCCTCATCTTCTCGGTGCCCGCCGGCGTGATGATGAACAAGATCGGCCGCCGCCGCATGGTGCTGCTGTCGATCCTCGTGACCATCGGCGCCATGCTGCTGCCGGTCATCGCCTACACGGCGCTCGCCGGCACCCCGCGCCTCGTGCTCATCATCATCTCGTTCGCGCTGCTGGGCATCGGCAACACCTTCATGCAGGTGTCGCTTAACCCGCTGCTCACCGTGTTCGTCAAGGGCGACCAGCTCGCCTCCACCCTCACCACCGGCCAGTTCGTCAAGGCATTCGCCTCGCTCTTCGCCCCGTACATCGCCGGCTGGGCGTTCAACCACTACGGCAAGTGGTGGCTGCTCTACGTGATTTACCTCGTGGTGGGCATCATTGGCTACATCCTGCTCGCGCTCGACCGCATCGACGAGCCGGCGGCGGACTCCGGCACCACCACCATCGCACGCTGCTTCAAGCTGCTGGGCGACCCCGTGGTGCTGCTGTGCTTCCTTGGCATCGTGGCTCATGTGGGCGTGGACGTGGGCATCAACGCCCAGGCGCCGCGCATCCTCATGGAGCACACCGATACCGCCCTGAGCGTGGCTACCAACGCCACGATGGTCTACTTCATCGCCCGCATGATCGGCTGCTTCACCGGCGGTATCGCTCTGCGTCGCATCAGCACGAAGGTCGGCCTGCGCATCTGCGGCGTGCTCATGACGCTCTCCGCCCTGAGCCTGGGCATCTTCGCCCTCGCCTCCTCCAACCCGCCCGTGTGGCTGTTCTGGGTGGGTGTGGCGCTCGTCGGCTTCGGTAACTCCAACGTGTTCTCGCTGTTCCTCGGCCATGCGCTCACCGCTGAGCCCAAGCGCCAGAACGAGGTCTCCGGCCTCATGATGATGGGCCTCATCGGCGGCGCCATCTTCCCGCCCATCATGGGCGCGGCGGCTGACGGCATGGGCCAGATCGGCGCAGTGCTCGTCATGGCGATCGGCTGCCTGTACGTGCTCGTCATCGGCTTCGGCTACAAGGTGCTCGAGCGCAAGTAACGGCGGCTGATGAATAATCACGGTTTAATAATCACTGCCAATTAACAACAAGGCGGATGCTGCACTGCAGGTGTGGCATCCGCCTTTGCGTTGTGGTGTGGGGCTATGGGATTGGCGTGAGGCATGGGGATTGTCATGCGGGTTGATGGCAATAACGGACGAATCATGGATAATCGGAAGGCCATGAATTCCCAGAATGAAGGGTCGCTCGGCGCGATTGCAACGCGACACAGTTCGCGGCGCGGCGGTACTGTGGTGTGACCACAGCAGGAAGAGAGGGTCGGCATGTCTCGCAAGTCGTATGGTTCGGGGTATCAGGCATCGGATTCAGGGCATGAATCTGATACGGAATATGGGTCAGGCGCGCGGTATGGATCGGACGCGCCGACGCGGCGCTTTGACTCCGTGGGTGCGTCAGGGAATTTGGGTGCGTCAGAGAATTCTGGAAATGCCTACAATGCCGATCCTTCGCCGTTCTCGCCGGCGGCGGGCAATGGTTTCAGCGGCGGCTTCGAACGCGACACGAACCGCGCCGCGGAATTCGGCTTCGACATGGGTGATTCCGGTGATGGTCATTCCGACGACTATCTCAAGAGCGATTACCGCAACGGTGGTGGCCGGCGCGGCGGCAATCGCAGCGGCAACCGTGGCGGAACCAATGGCGGGAATTATCGCGGCAATCGCGGCAGCAATCATGGAAATGACCACAACGGTGGCAAACGCACGCTGACGCGCAAGCAGATCATCCTCATCGTCGTCGCCGCGGTGCTCGTGCTGTGTCTCATCGCTCAGTGCTCCGGCAACTCCTCCAACACCGCAAGCACGCAGTCGAGCACCTCGGCATTCCCCAGCGTCACCGCAACGCCGAGCGCGTCGTCGAGCAGCGCCGCGCCGTCGCAGGCCGCAAGTCCCTCGGATTCCGCCACGGCATCGCCCAGCCAGTCCACCACCGACCAGGCAAGCGGCACCGGCAGCGGCGACCTTGCCCAGACCGTGCTCAACGAATTGCCGGTGCAGGCGCGTGCCTCGAAGGATGGCTATGCGCGCGACCAATTCGGCCAGGCGTGGAGCGACGTGGACCACAATGGCTGCGATACCCGCAACGACATTTTGAAGCGCGATCTGACGAACCTGACGTTCAAGGCGAACACGCATGACTGCGTGGTGGCGAGCGGCACGCTCAACGACCCCTATACCGGCAAGACGATTGCGTTCGTGCGCGGGCAGGAGACCTCCAACGCTGTGCAGATCGACCATGTGGTGGCGCTGTCGAACGCGTGGCAGACCGGTGCGCAGAACCTCACCGCGGATCAGCGGCTGCAGCTGGCGAACGATCCGTACAACCTGCTGGCGGTGGACGGCCCGGCGAACCAGGAGAAGTCGGATTCGGACGCGGCCTCGTGGCTGCCGCCGAACACGGCGTTCGATTGCGAGTATGTGGCGCGGCAGATCGGCGTGAAGCACAAGTATGCGCTGTGGGTGACATCGGGTGAGAAGTCCGCGATGCAGACCGTGCTCTCCACCTGCCCTAGCCAGACCGTGCCCACGGAGGGCGGCGTGCAGGGTGGCAGCGCAGCGGGCAGCGGCACATCGGGTAGTGGGTCATCAGACAGTGCGCAGGCGGCGAATTCCTCAGCGAATTCGGCAGCGCAATCCTCTGGCAATGCCGCTGCGAATACCTCGGGCGATTCCGCCTCTCAATCTGATGCGTCCGGCACCGTGACGTACTCGTCGTGCGCGGCGGTGCGCGCCGCTGGCAAGGCCCCGCTGTACAAGGGCCAGCCCGGGTACTCCGAGAAACTCGACAGAGACAACGACGGCATCGCCTGCGAGAAGTGATGGCGTCGCCCGCCAGAAGTGATGGCGTCGCCCGCCAATCATCGTGCGCTAATCAACGCGTGCCAATCATCGTGTGCTTATGACGCCCGCATCGCCTGCGGATACTGGCGGCATCGCATGCGAGGGATGGCGGGACGCTCCTTGACGGGACGTCGCGGATCATCACGCTCGCGGCAATCCGCCAAGAAAGAAGACGGGCGGCGGCAGGGGCGCTGGCAGAGGCGGCGGTAAGGTAATCGCAGGAATCGAGATCGTGATAGGAGCGATCGTGATAGGAGCGTGCAATGGCTGACGAACCGCTGGGGCTGGTGCTGGAAGGTGGCGCGATGCGCGGCATGTTCACAGCCGGCGTGATGGACGTGCTCATGCGCGCGCATGTGGAGTTCGACTCCATGATCGGTGTCTCGGCGGGCGCGGCGCTGGGGTGCAACTACAAGTCGCGGCAGATCGGGCGCGCGCTGCGCTACAACAAGCGGTTCTGCGCCGATCCGCGCTATGTGGGCGTGCGCTCGTGGATCACGAGCGGCGACCTGTACAACGAGCAATTCGCCTACAACGTGGTGCCGTTCCAACTCGACCCCTTCGACGAGCGTGCGTTCGCTGCCAATCCGATGGGATTTTGGTGCGTCGCCACCGACGTGGAGACCGGAAAGCCCGCGTACCGTTCGATGCCGCAGCGCATGGACATGCCGTTCCTGCGCGCCTCCGCGTCGATCCCCGTGGCATCGAAGCCCGTGCCGATCGATGGGCGGCAGTATGTGGATGGCGGCGTGAGCGACGCAGTGCCCCTGGGATTCTTCGAGACCCAAGGATTCACGCGCAACGTGGTGGTGCTCACCCAGCCGGATTCCTATCGCAAGACGCCGCTGGGCCATATGCACGCGATTCGCTTCGCGATGCGGCGCACACCGCGCCTGCTCGAGGCGGTGGAGCGCCGGCCGGAGGTGTACAACGCCGAGATCGACTATGTGCGCAGCCGTGAGAAGGCGGGCGCGGCGCTCGTGATTCGACCGGATGCATCGCTCAACATCGGCGCGATGTGCCGTGATCCGCGCGAACTGCAGCGCGTCTACGACGAAGGCGTGCGCGTCGCCACCCGCGACCTGCCGCGCGTGCTCGATTTCGTGGGGCAGCGGCACATCGGCCAGTGCCCCGTGCCCTACACCACCGCCATCATCCCACCCCAACGCCCCGCCCAGCACTAGGCGCAGTGCTTGGAGCTACCAACTCCGCTTCGTGTGCGCGCTGGCGCACACGGTGCGGATTCAGCCGGTCCCGCCGGCCCGCTGGTTCCCGTCCGCTCCCGCTCCCGCCGGTCTCCTTACTCCTACTCCCGTTTCCCGCCTTCCTCCCCGCTCCCGTCCCCACGGCCGCCGCCCCATCGTGCGGCTTCCCCACCGCCTCCCGCTACATCGCCTCCCGCTACCTCGCCCCCGCCCCATCTTCCAGCCGCTCCAACACGCGGTTGCGGTGGGGGAGTGCCTGCGGTATACTTGACCCGTTTTGTGGCATCTGTCATATAGCGGGCACATGCCAAGGGATGTCCGCGCAACATATGGCGGTCGCGTGGGGCATCCGGGAAGCATTGAAAACCAGCGAAAGCAAGGAACCAAGCATTTTGGCTGCTCAGACAAACGAAAGTGTCACCGTCGTCCAGGCGCGCGCTGATGAGAAAGACATCAAGCTGCGCACGGCGACAGACCGCGTGAATTTCGGCTCCATTCGCGAGCCCATCGATGTCCCCTACCTCCTCGGCGTGCAGACCGACAGCTTCGATTGGCTGATCGGTAACGACCGTTGGAAGGCCCGCGTCGCCGAAGACGAGAAGAACGGCACGTTCACCGTGCTCCACACCTCCGGCCTTGCCGAAGTGTTCGAGGAGATTTCCCCGATCGAGAACTTCTCGCAGACCATGTCCCTGTCGTTCTCCGACCCGTACTTCGAAGAGCCCCGCCATTCCGTGGCGCAGTGCAAGGAGAAGGACTACACCTACTCCGCACCGCTGTACGTGAACGCCGAGTTCTACAACAAGGAGACCGGTGAGATCAAGAGCCAGACGGTCTTCATGGGCGACTTCCCGCTGCAGACCGAGCACGGCACGTTCATCATCGGCGGCACCGAGCGCGTCATCGTCTCGCAGCTCGTGCGCTCCCCGGGCGTGTACTTCGACCGCACTCGCGACCGCAATTCCGACAAGGAAGTCTTCGGCGCCAAGATCATCCCGAGCCGCGGCTCCTGGCTGGAGTTCGAGATCGACAAGAAGGACGTGCTCGGCGTGCGCATCGACCGCAAGCGCAAGCAGTCCGCCATCGTGTTCCTCGAGGCCATCGGCATGGACCGCGAGCAGATCCGCAAGGACTTCGAAGGCTACCCGCTGGTGCTCGACGCCCTCGACAAGGAGACGATCGACAACCAGGACGACGCCCTCGTGGACCTGTACCGCAAGCTGCGCCCGGGTGACCAGGCGACGCCGGATGCCGGCCGCAACCTGCTCGACAACTTCTACTTCAACACCAAGCGCTATGACCTGGCGCGCGTGGGCCGCTACAAGGTGAACCGCAAGCTCGGCCTCGAGACCGACTACAACGACCGCGGCCTGCACCTCGACGACATCATCTCCACGATCAAGTACCTGGAGACCCTCCACGATGGCGGCGAGACCTTCCCGGGCAAGCGCGACGGCGAGGACGTGCAGCTGCGCGTCGACGTGGACGACATCGACCACTTCGGCAACCGCCGCATCCGCCAGGTGGGCGAGCTGGTGCAGAACCAGATGCGCACCGGCCTGTCCCGCATGGAGCGCGTCGTGCGCGAACGCATGACGACCCAGGACCCGGGCTCCATCACCCCGCAGTCCTTGATCAACATCCGCCCTGTGTCGGCTGCCATCAAGGAGTTCTTCGGCACCTCGCAGCTGTCGCAGTTCATGGACCAGAACAACCCGCTTGCCGGCATCACCAACAAGCGTCGTCTGTCCGCCCTGGGCCCCGGCGGCCTGTCCCGCGACCGCGCCTCCATGGAGGTGCGCGACGTGCACCCGTCCCACTTCGGCCGCATGTGCCCGATCGAATCCCCTGAAGGCCCGAACATCGGCCTCATCGGCTCGCTCGCAACCTTCGGCCGCGTCAACCCGTTCGGCTTCATCGAGACCCCGTACCGCAAGGTCATCGACGGCCAGGTGACGAACGACGTCGTGTACATGACCGCCGACCAGGAAGCCGACCACGTCATCGCCCAGGCCAACCAGGAGCTCGACGAGAACGGCCGCTTCGTCAACGACACCGCCCTCGTGCGTGATTCCCACGCAGAAGCCGAGGATGTGCCGGTCAGCCAGGTCGACTACATGGACGTCTCCCCGCGCCAGATGGTGTCGGTGGGCGCCTCGCTCATCCCGTTCCTCGAGCACGATGAGGGCCACCGAGCCCTCATGGGTGCCAACATGCAGCGCCAGGCCGTGCCGCTCATCGAATCCGAGCGCCCGCTCGTGGGCACCGGCGGCGAGTGGCGTGCTGCCGTGGATTCCGGCGATGTCGTGCTTTCCGACAACGACGGCGTGGTGACTTACGTCTCTGCCGACCTCATCAAGGTCATGAACGACGACGGCACCGAGTCCAAGTACCATCTGGCGAAGTTCCAGCGCTCCAACCAGACGACCTGCTACAACCAGGTGCCGGTCGTCAAGAAGGGCGACCGCGTCGCCAAGAAGTCCGTGCTCGCCGATGGCCCCGCCACCAACGAGGGCGAGATGGCACTGGGCAAGAACCTGCTCATCGCGTTCATGCCGTGGAACGGCTACAACTACGAGGACGCCGTCATCATCAACCAGCGCCTCGTGAAGGACGACACGCTTTCCTCCATCCACATCGAGGAATACGAAATCGACGCCCGCGACACCAAGCTCGGCCCCGAGGAGATCACCCGCGACCTGCCGAACGTCGGCGAGGACGCGGTTGCCAACCTCGACGAGCGCGGCATCATCCGCATCGGCGCCGAAGTCAAGGCCGGCGACATCCTCGTGGGCAAGGTCACGCCGAAGGGCGAGACCGAGCTCACACCGGAGGAGCGCCTGCTGCGTGCCATCTTCGGCGAGAAGTCCAAGGAAGTGCGCGATTCTTCGTTGCGCGTGCCCCACGGCGAGACTGGCGTGGTCATCTCCGTCAAGGAGATCACGAAGGAAGCCGCCGAGGCCGATGGCGACGAGCTGCCCAATGGTGTCAATGACCAGATCCGCGTTTACATCGCGCAGCACCGCAAGATTACCCAGGGCGACAAGCTCTCGGGTCGCCATGGCAACAAGGGCGTCATCTCCCGCATCCTGCCGGAAGAGGACATGCCGTTCCTTGCCGACGGCACCCCGATCGACATCATGCTCAACCCGCTGGGCGTGCCGAGCCGAATGAACCTCGGCCAGGTGCTCGAACTGCACCTGGGCTGGATCGCCCACGCCGGCTGGGACATCTCCCTCGACCCCGACCTCGAGGCCGAATGGAAGAAGCACGTGCCTCACGGCGCCGAGAAGGGCAAGCCGGGCACCCCGGTCGCCACGCCTGTGTTCGACGGCGTGCGCCCGGACGTGATCCGCGGCCTGCTGAGCACCACGCTGCCCGACCGCGACGGCAACAAGCTCGTGGGCCCCGACGGCAAGGCGCAGCTGTTCGACGGCCGCACCGGCGAGCCGTTCCCCAAGCCGATCTCGGTGGGCTACATGTACATGCTCAAGCTCCACCACCTCGTGGACGACAAGATCCACGCCCGCTCCACCGGCCCGTACTCGATGATCACCCAGCAGCCGCTGGGCGGCAAGGCGCAGTTCGGCGGCCAGCGCTTCGGCGAGATGGAGGTGTGGGCCCTCGAGGCCTACGGCGCCGCCTACACGCTGCACGAGATGATGACCGTCAAGTCCGATGACGTCGACGGCCGCGTGCGCGTCTACGGCGCCATCGTCAAGGGCCAGAACCTGCCGCCGGCAGGCATCCCCGAGTCCTTCAAGGTGCTGCTCAAGGAAATGCAGTCCCTGGCGCTCAACGTCGAAGTCCTCAACGCCGACGGCGTCGCCATCGACATGAAGGACGAGGACGATGACCCGGTCTCCCAGTCCAACGACCTGGGATTCAACATCGCCTCCCGCCCCAACACCGACAACACGGTGGACACGGACGACCACACCGACGCCATCTGACACCGGCACCCGCGCGGCGGGCGGCGCTACCCCGCCCGCCGCGCAAGACCCACCCATAGTTACGTTTGAAAGCAACAAAAGACAGGACATCTAGTGCTGGACGTTAATCAATTTGACAAGCTGAAGATCGGTCTGGCTACCGCCGACGACATTCGCAGCTGGAGCTACGGCGAAGTCAAGAAGCCGGAGACGATCAACTACCGCACGCTCAAGCCTGAGCGCGACGGCCTGTTCGGCGAGCAGATCTTCGGACCGACCCGCGATTGGGAGTGCGCCTGCGGCAAGTACAAGCGCGTGCGCTTCAAGGGCATCGTGTGCGAACGCTGCAACGTCGAAGTCACCCGTTCCCGCGTGCGCCGCGAACGCATGGGCCACATCGAGCTCGCCGCTCCGGTGACCCACATCTGGTTCTTCAAGGGCGTGCCGAGCCGTCTTGGCTACCTGCTCGACATCTCCCCGAAGGACCTCGAGAAGGTCATCTACTTCGCCGCCTACATGGTCACCTCCGTCAACGAGGAGCAGCGCCACGAGGACCTGCCCGACCTCCAGGACGAGCACCAGGCCGAGATCACCGCCCTCTCCCGCAAGCGCGACCTCGAGATCGAGAACCGCGCCAAGAAGGCCGAGGCCGACCTCGCCCAGATCGAGACGCTCGAAGGCCAGGCGAAGTCCTCCGCGAAGGCGAAGCTCCGCAGCGGCGCCGAGCGCGACATGAAGGCGATCCGCCAGAAGTACGACGACCAGATCCAGCGCCTCAACGCCGTGTGGGATCGCTTCGCGAACCTCAAGCCCGGCGACATGGAAGGCGACGTCGACCTGTGGAACGAGATGAAGGACCGCTACGGCGATTACTTCGAGGGTTGCATGGGCGCCGAGGCCATCAAGAAGCGCCTGGAGGACTTCGACCTCGAGGCAGCCGCCGCTGAGCTGCGCGAAGTCATCAAGTCCGGCTCCAACCAGCGCACCGCGCGTGCCCTGAAGCGCCTGAAGGTCATCAACGCCTTCATCAAGACCGGCACGAGCCCCACCGCGATGGTGCTCGACGTGATTCCCGTGATCCCGCCGGATCTTCGCCCGATGGTGCAGCTCGACGGCGGCCGCTTCGCGACCTCCGACCTGAACGACCTGTACCGCCGCGTCATCAACCGCAACAACCGCCTCAAGCGCCTGCTCGAGCTCAACGCCCCGGAGATCATGCTCAACAACGAGAAGCGCATGCTCCAGGAGGCCGTGGACTCGCTGTTCGACAACGGCCGCCGCGGCCGTGCCGTGACCGGCGCCTCCAACCGCCCGCTCAAGTCGCTCTCCGACATGCTCAAGGGCAAGCAGGGCCGCTTCCGCCAGAACCTGCTGGGCAAGCGCGTCGATTACTCGGGCCGTTCCGTGATCGTCGTGGGCCCGTCCCTGCGCATGCACCAGTGCGGTCTGCCCAAGCCGATGGCGCTCGAGCTGTTCAAGCCGTTCGTCATCAAGCGCCTCGTGGACCTGGGCTATGCCCAGAACCCGCGCAGCGCCGGCCGTCTCGTCGACCGCGCCGACCCGAGCGTGTGGGGCGCCCTCGAAGACGTGATCTCCGA
>JAQXZM010000046.1 GCA_029227215.1 Bifidobacteriaceae bacterium
GGCATCGGCGCCGCGCGCGACGTGATTCAGAACCACCTGCTGCAGCTGCTCGCGCTCACCGCCATGGAGGAGCCCGTCTCGTTCAGCGCGCAGGACCTGACCGCCGAGAAGACGAAGGTGCTCTCCGCCGTGCGCGTGCCCAAGGACCTGGCCCACACCACCGCCCGCGGCCAGTACGCCGCCGGCTGGCAGGGCTCCGAGAAGGTCATCGGCTATCTCGACGAGAAGGGCATCGATCCGAACTCCCACACCGAGACCTACGCCGCGATCCGGCTGGACATCGACACCCGCCGCTGGGCCGGCGTGCCGTTCTACCTGCGCACCGGCAAACGCCTGGGCAAGCGCGTCACCGAGATCGCCGTCGTGTTCAAGCGCGCGCCGCACCTGCCGTTCGAGCAGACCGCCACGCGCGAGCTGGGGCAGAACGCTGTGGTGATCCGCGTGCAGCCAGACGAAGGCATCACGCTGCGCTTCGGCGCGAAGGTGCCGGGCACCGCGATGGAAGTGCGCGATGTGTCGATGGACTTCAACTACGGCAGCTCGTTCACCGAGGCGTCGCCGGAAGCCTACGAGAGGCTGATCCTCGACGTGCTGCTCGGCGACCCGCCGCTATTCCCCACCACCCGCGAAGTCGAGCTCTCGTGGGAGATCCTCGACCCGATCGAACGGTACTGGGCCACGCTCGGCCAGCCGCAGCCGTACCGCGCCGGCACATGGGGCCCCAAGGAAGCCGATGAGATGCTTGCCCGCGACGGCAGGATGTGGAGGATGCCATGATCGTGGAAATGCCTGACAGCACAACGTCCCAGATCTCGCGCAAGATCGACCAGCTCCACGAGGAGCGCGGCGAGTCCGCGCAGTCCCGTGTGCTCACGCTGCTCATCTCGACCACGGATGCCGAGCTGGAGAACGCGCTCGAGACGGCGAATGCCGCGAGCCGCGAGCACCCGTGCCGCATCATCGCCGTGGTGCCGTCCAGCTCCCGCACGCCCATCATCGACGACGACGGCACTTGCCATCCGCTCGACGCCCAGGTGCGCTTCGGCGCGGATGCCGGTGCTGGCGAATGCATCGTGCTCCACCCGCATGGCGGTCTCAACGACCATCTCGACACGCTTGTGATGCCGCTGCTCGTGCCGGACGTGCCCATCGTGGCGTGGTGGCCCACGAACCCGCCGTTCAACCCGTCGCAGGACCCTCTGGGGCGCATGGCGACCGCCCGCGTTACGGACGCGCTGCGCAGCGATTCGCCCGCCGCCACGTTCGCCGAGCTGCGCGAGAACCGCACCCCGGAAGACACCGACATGTCGTGGACGCGCCTGACCGTGTGGCGCGCGCTCGTGGCGTCGCTGCTCGACCGCCCGCCGCACACGCCGGTGCTCAAGGCGACCGTGCGCTCCGGCCCCGCGTACCTGCCTGCATATCTGCTCGCCGCGTGGCTGGCGCTCGAACTCAAGGTGCCGGTGACGCTCGAGACCGACCCCGAGGGCGAAGTGGTGACGGGCGTCTCCCTGTGGCGTGAGGATGGCGAGATGTCGCTCGACCGCCCGCACGAAGACAAGTGCGTCATCTCCCTGCCCAACCAGAAACCGCAGACGATGTCGGTGCCGCGCCGCACGCTCGAGGATTGCCTGAGCGAGGAACTGCGCCGTCTTGACCCGGATGAGATTTATGCTGAGGTCGTAGACAAAGGTTGGGATTTGGTGCAGCGCTGAGCGCAGCAACGAGCGGAACACAACGCATCCCAGCATTGTGCCTGCGGATCGGGAGATCGGCACGCGGGCACAATGCGTATGTGCGCAATGATGTGCTCAATGACGCAGCACAGATCCCGAACATAAGTGAACATTAATCAACATCAAACGCACGTTTGATTGCAATAAAGACACGATAAAGAAGAAATAACGAACATGAACGACTCGATTTTTTACATCAATCACTCGGATTCGGACGACACCGATGAGAGCCTCAAGGAGGCGCTCGCCCGCCGCGAGATGGTCGTTTACCCCGACAAACAGATTCTTGTGACCGCCGTCGCCACCCGCATGCTGCTCAAGATCAGCGACTTGCTGACCCGTCAGGAGCGCGTGGACGTGGCGCTCACCGGCGGCACCACCGGCATCGACGTGCTCAAGGCCGCCAGCGTGAGCACCGCGCAGGGCATCATCGAGTTCCCGCGCGTGCACTTCTGGTTCGGCGACGAGCGCTTCGTGCAGCAGGATTCCGACGACCGCAACGCCAAGCAGGCGCGCGAGGCATGGCTCGACTCCCTGGTGCGCAACGGTCTGCTGCCGGAAGAGAACATCCACGAGATGCCCGCCGACACGCGCTCGCGCCACGATGCCGACATCGCGCCCGCCCGCACGAACGACGAGATCCTCGATGCCGCCGCGGAACGCTACAACGACGAGCTCTCCGTGGCACTGGGTAGCAAGGAGCGCAAGACGCTCGACATCGCGCTGTTCGGCGTGGGCCCCGACGGCCACTTCGCGTCGCTGTTCCCCCACCACCACGCGATGCAGGTGCACGAGGCGGACCAGCGCGTGACCGGCGTGAGCCACTCCCCCAAGATGCCGCCGTTGCGCCTGAGCCTCACGCTGCCGTTCATCCAGCAGACGAACTACGTGTGGATGGTCGCTTCCGGACTGTCGAAGGCCGATGCCGTGCACTCCGCCATCGAGCGCCCCGGCGATCCGGACATCCCCAGCTCCTTCGCCGCAGGCCACCGCCAGACCCTGTGGATGGTGGACCGCGACGCCTTCTCCGCCCAACAGCACATCCTGAGCTAGGCCAAGTCAAGGCTGGACCGTTGAGTCAAGGCTGGACCGTTGAGCTAAGGCCGGGCCAAAGCTTTCGCATCTCCCGTCTTCTGCGCCTCCGGCTTATCTACGCAACACACTCCCCATTGCCGTATTCGCCCTCAGAATTACGGTAATGGGGTTATTTCCTCTACCGTTGCGTTTACACCCACAATGAATCCCAATCACTCGGGAAAATTCATGTCTTCTTCGCACTGGGTTCACCTTTCATTAGTCTCGATTCTTTATTGTTTGTTAAAAATCGCTCGAGAAAGGTCAGTGCAATGTCTTGTATTAACAAGAGAGTCTCTCCTCAAATTGGTAAAATTACAATAATAGCTTTCACCATTTTCTTTTGCACTATATACGTTTGTCCATCAGCGAATGCTCAGAACGCAGAGCAGACAGAAATTGCTTTCGCCGCCTCAATGAGAACGTTCCTCAATCAATATGAAGAAGACAAGTTACACGATTACGCGTTCCAAGCAAGCCAAAGAAAATCAGCAGGGAGTCCTTCTAGAATCCCCTCTAACCCACCAAGCTCCGCAAACGAATCAGACTCTATCCCTTTCAGTAAATCCGACTGGTCCGATTTCGGAATTACTCCAATTAGCAGCGATAGCTCTACATCAATCAATACAATTGCCAAAGAGCCGAACGGCAATATTACGATATCCGCTTCCGTAAAGAGCAGCATCACTTTTTCGGTAGCGACCGATACAACGCTTGTCATTGCTGGTGAAAAAAGACAGGAATTCACACAAAGTTCTTTGGACAAACACACCATCACAGCGACTAACACAAACGGTAAGATTGAAGTTCTTAGCGATACGCTAGACAACGAATACAACGATTCGGAGCCAGAACGAATTTCTTCCAATGCAGCCTTGCCCATCACTTCATCCCTCACTAACGGCGCGGCCGCAACGACGGAATTCGGAACAAACTCAGCAGGTTTGAATTACATCACAGCAATGAAGTATGCAGATAAGTGGTCACAGAAGGCGGTCTCGACCGGCGATGGAACCCAAGATGTGATGAATCCCGCTTTCCCGATTTATGACAACAATTGCACAAACTTCGTTTCGCAGATTCTTTATACAGGGGGATTACCACTTCGGGGAGGCTCCCTACTTCAAGCACATGACACCTCTGTCTGGACGTGGCGCCTGACGGGAAGCTCCAAAGCATCACGCACTTGGTCCGCCGCGAACTACAACTACACCTACATGAAGGACCACTCAAACTCCTTCACACCCGATTCCAATCCGATGCATGCTTGGCAAGGAAGCATCATCTATGCTGATTGGCAAAATAACGGTGAATTGGATCATGCAATGCTCGTCGTCGGTTATATCGCAAATGACCTTCATGTCTCACCAATTATCGACCAAATGACAGCCCCTAGGCATGATTACATGTTCACGGCGTCAGTCATCCAATCGCCGGCCGCTACGACTTATAAGACTCTTCTCTACAAATACGAATAACATTCGAACTGCAATACTCTGACGGACACAAAACAGAAAGCTGAAATATCAATGCCCCAGGCAGCAAAGCGCAATCAAGACCGCGCCAGCAGGCGTCGCAGACCCACCCTTGCGATGGTGCTTATCTGGGCGCTCACTTTTGCGCTATGCTATGCGATCGCCTGGGGTGCCGCAGCTGTTTCCATGACGAACGCCCACGACCATTTTGAAGACGCGCTCAACATCACGGTGGGCACCTTCCAAAATGCCAAATCGGCATATTCGGACGTGCAGCAATGCAACGCTGCGAAAACGGACCTGCACGACCAAGGCACCGAATTCATCGAATACGAGCTACCTCGCGGCAACCGCCATCTCAGCCCAGTCCTGTGGACGGTCATCGGAGATACCGAAACGCTGAACGGTGAGATATCGCAGCTCGACCAGCAGCGCGACGAATACTCCGCTTACCGGACCGCGGCCCTTCAGACACTGAAAACCCACGGATGCCATGTGACAAGCACCACTACGTCCGATGTGGGTGGATGGATCTGACAGGCGCAGCCTAGGGTCGTCCCCGCCGCCATCTTGTGAATCTCACCGCACGACGAGGAAGGTGCGCTCGGCATGAGCGGGGCTGCGGGGAACCTCGGATTCCACGGTGACGTCATCCACGCGCGCCCACTGCGGGCCATGCCACAGCCACTCGATCATCTGCGAGACCAGCTCTGGTTCGCCTTGGATCTCCAGCTCCACCGAGCCATCCATGCAATTGCGCACCCAACCGACAATGCCGATGCGCCGCGCGGTACGCACGGATTCGTAGCGGAACCCCACGCCCTGCACCATGCCCGTCACCACAATGTGCTTGCGCACTTGGCTGGGGCGGCTGGGGCGGTTGGAATCGCTCGAATCGCTGGGCTCGCCGACCTCATTGTGCCCACTGTGATTGCCGGACTCATTCCCCCAATGCCGCGAATCCATTGCACTTGTCTGCCCGACCGGCTCCACATACGCCTGGTCAAAGCCGATCTCCGGTTCCCGTTCGCCCATCGCGCACCATCCTTCCGCGTATCGACCGCGTATCTTCCGCATACCGTCCGATTCCACGATACCTAACCGCGAATCCTCCCCTCGCGAACTTGGCATTTCGGCCAGCATTTCGCCTGAAAATCGCCAAGATGCTGGCCACAACCCCAAGCTGGGCAGCGATTATTCCCGCGAGATTGGCAAAACGGCCAGCATTCCGCGTGAGAATCGCGAAAATGCTGGCCGTTATGCCAAGTTGGGCGCGGATGCCGGCGCCGCGCGGATCGATCCGCCCGCGCCGCCCGCGCAGCGCGCCGCGCGCGCAGTGCTAGGCGGTTTGGATCTCGGTGCGGTCGCCGCTCCACAAGGTGTGGAACGCGCCGGGCTGATCCACGCGGCCGTAGGTGTGCGCGCCGAAGAAGTCGCGCTGACCCTGGATCAGGGCAGCGGGCAGACGCTTGGAGCGCAGGCCGTCGTAGTACGACAGCGAGCTGGAGAACGCCGGCACCGGGATGCCCGCGAGCGCGGCCTTCGCCACGACCTCGCGCCAGGCGTCCTGAGCGGATTCCACGGCCTGCTTGAAGTAGTCGTCGAACAGCAGCGAGCTGAACGGCTCCTGCTTGCCAGCGGCGACGTTGTCATACGCCTCGGAGATGCGGTTGAGGAACTTGGCGCGGATGATGCAGCCGCCGCGCCAGATGCGGGCCACGGCACCCAGGTCGATGTTCCAGCCATATTCCTTGGCGCCCGCCTGGATCTCGTCGAAGCCCTGCGCGTAGGCAACGATCTTGGAAGCGTAGAGCGCCTGGCGCACGGCCTCCACGAAGGCGGCTTTGTCGGCATCGGCAATGCCCAAGTCCCCGTCAGGCCCGGCGAGCGGGGTGCGTGCGTTCTCGGCGCGCTGATCGCTCATGCCGGAGAGCCCGCGGGCGAACACGGCTTCGGCGATGCCGGTCACCGGCACGGCGAGACCGAGAGCGGTCTGCACGGTCCACGTGCCGGTGCCCTTCATGCCGGCCTTGTCCACCACGATGTCGACGAATGGCTTGCCGGTCTTCGCGTCCACCTGATGGAGCACCTCGGAGGTGATCTCGACGAGGTAGGAGTTGAGATCGCCCTTGTTCCACTCGTCGAACACGTCGCCGATCTGCTGCGGGGTCATGCCCAGGCCACGGCGCAGCAGGTCATAGCTTTCGCCGATGAGCTGCATGTCGGCGTATTCGATGCCGTTGTGCACCATCTTGACGAAGTGGCCGGCGCCATCGGTGCCGATGTGGGTCACGCACGGCTCGCCTTCGGCGACCGCCGCGATGGACTTCAGGATCGGGCCGAGGGTCTTCCAGGATTCCTCGGTGCCGCCGGGCATCATGGACGGGCCGTTGAGCGCGCCCTCCTCGCCGCCGGAGATGCCGCAGCCCACGAAGTGCAGGCCGCGGGCGCGGATCGCCTTCTCGCGGCGGATCGTGTCCTGGTAGAAGCTGTTGCCACCGTCCACGATGATGTCGCCGGGCTCCATCGCATCCGCGAGCGCCTCGATCATCGCATCGGTGGGGGCGCCCGCCTTGACCATGATGATGGCGGTGCGCGGCTTCGACAGGCTCGCCACGAACTCCTCGATCGTCTTGGCGGGGATGAAGTTGCCCTCGGTGCCGTGTTCCTTCATGAGGGTCTCGGTGCGCGCATACGTGCGGTTGAACACAGCGACGGTGTTGCCGTGGTGGGCGAGGTTGCGGGCGAGGTTGGAGCCCATGACCGCGAGGCCGACGACGCCGATGTTTGCCTTCTTGCCGGCATTCCCTGCATTTGTGTTTTCTGCCATGTGAAGCCTTCCATAGGATTCATGCGGCCGTCGAGCGTAAATCGACCGCATATACGACACCGCGCTGCATGCATGACACCGCTTGGAGGCGCGGACTTATTGGAACAC
>JAQXZM010000047.1 GCA_029227215.1 Bifidobacteriaceae bacterium
GGCTCTGGGTCTGTGGCAGATGCTGCAGAAGGAGTACATCTCCCAGTGGTACGCCCGCTTCGCCGCCGGCGCAGTGGTCGTCTCCATCCCGATCGCCATCCTGTTCATGGTCATGCAGCGCTTCTACCAGGAGTCCATGTCTGGCTCCGTCAAGGGCTGATGCACCTGGGAAAGGTGTGACCTTCAAGGCCGCGACGCTTCGGCGCCGCGGCCTTTTGTATGCCCGGCTTGTATACACGGCGCTGACCTTGGTGCTGGGCGCCACCGCATTGCACCCGCCGCATTGTTCCAGAGGCGTAAAACCGCCATGCCGGCGTGGCGTTGCCGTAGGTAGAATGGGCACGCTGAGAAGAACGCATCGATACCGAAGAACGCATCGATACAAACGACAGGAGTTCGCAATGGCTGTCAATCCAGCGGCTGGTAATCCGGTGGCTGCCGATCCCGTAGCAATGGCGCAGGGCATCACGGCGGAGTATCACGGCGACGATCTGGGGGCGGTGCTGCGCGGCGACGCCACGGTGTTCTCCGTGTGGGCGCCCACGGCGGCCGCGGTCACCGTGCGGTTGTACCGCAAGGGGTCTGACGAGGAGGTGTTGCGCGAGCAGCAGGAGAAGGCGCGTCGCGAGAGCCTTACGCCCGAGGCTGCGGTTGCGGATGTGGCGGCGCCCACCCTTGATCTGAGCGGTACGAGTGACTTGAGTGGCGTGGGGGACCCCGCGGCGATCGAATCCCGCGCGTTTGCGCCGTTCGCCACCTATGAGCTGGCGCAGGATCGCGATTTTGCACACACCGGCGTGTGGCGCGTGCGCGTGCCCGAGAACCTGAACGGCGTGTATTACGACTACGCACTGCAGTTCGACGATGGCACCGTGACGGTGAGCGCCGACCCTTGGGCGAAGGCCGCGGGTGTGAACGGCAAGCGCAGCATGGTGGTGGACCTTGCCGCCACCGACCCCGAAGGCTGGGCAAGCGACCGCTCTCCGCAGATTCCAGCCAACAAGCTCGTCGTGTGGGAGACGCACGTCGTGGACTTCTCCGCTGACCCGCGCAGCGGCGTGCCGCGTGACCATTGCGGCACCTTCCTGGGCTTCACTCACCCCGATACCACGCTCGATGGCGCCGGGGTCACGCCCACCTGCGTCAACTACCTGAAGAACCTCGGCGTCACCTGCGTGCAGATCGAGCCGATGTACGACTACGGCTCGGTGGACGAGGCAGCGCCGCGCACCGAACGCGGCTACAACTGGGGCTATGACCCGGTGAACTACAACGTGCCCGAAGGCTCGTACTCCACCGACCCGTATGACGGCGCCGTGCGCATCCGCGAGTGCAAGCAGATGGTGCAGGCGCTCCACAAGGCCGGTTTCAAGGTCATCATGGACGTGGTCTACAACCACATGTACACCACCGACAACTGGTTCGAGCGCACCGTGCCCGGCTACTTCTGCCGCCGCGACGCACAGGGTGCCTTCACCAACGGCTCCGGCTGCGGGTGCGACATGGCGTCCGAGAAGCCGATGATGCGCAAGTACATCGCCGATTCCGTGGCGTACTGGGCCAAGGAATACCACATCGATGGCTTCCGCTTCGACCTGATGGGCCTCATCGACGTGGAGACGATGACGCAGGTGCGCGAGCAGCTTGAGGCGCTGGGAGACGGCAAGGACTACATCCTCTACGGCGAGCCGTGGTTCGCCAAGGATACCCCTGCCAACCACAACGAGGCGCTGCCGCTTTCGACCAACGCGAACCTCGACGACCTCGACGAGCATGTGGGCGCGTTCTGCGACGCATCGCGCGACACGATCAAAGGCCATGTGCACGAGAAGCTGCAGCCGGGCTATGTGAACGGCGCCGCCGATACGTTCGCTCCGTTCATGGTCGATGCTTCCGATGGCTGGCGTCACAGCGATCGCCTGCCCAAGCATCGCGCCAGCCAGATGGTGCAGTATGTCTCGTCGCACGACGACCTGACCCTGTGGGACAAGCTGTGCATCACGATGCGCGGTGGCAAGCCCGCCGCCGCCGATTACGACGCGCAGGCAGGTGCGGTGGACGACATCATCGCTGCCAACCGTCTCGCTGCCGCCGCGGTGCTCACCTCCGCAGGCCTGCCGTTCTTCCTGAGCGGCGAGGAATTCGGCCGCACGAAGCATGGCAACTCCAACTCCTACAATGGCCCCTTCGAAGACAACGTGATCTTCTGGGAGCGCGCCGAGCGCATGAGCTGGCTCGTCGACACGTATCGCACCCTCATCGCGCAGCGCGGCGAGGACCCGGCGTTCGCCGACGGCGTGCGCTTCGCAGTGCCCACCGACGACCCGCGCGTGGTGGCGTTCCAGGTGGGCAGCCACCTCGTGGCGCTCAACCCCACCGACCGTGCGTGCAGCGTGCGGGCGGGGCGCCATTCCGCCGCCAGCTATGTGGTGCCGGCGCACGATTACCTCGTGGCGCAGGCGCGCACGGGGCTGGAAGACGCGGACGAGACCGGTGCGGATGCGGACGGCGCGGCTGGCGCTGCGAATTCCGCGATTGCCGCCTGAGGCAACATCATCCGGAATAACGTCAACCAACCGCAAGGAACCAACGCATGAAGTACACAACCATCTTCTTCGACCTTTATGGCACACTGCTCGACATCCACACCGATGAGGCATCCGACCGCGCATGGCAGGCGCTGAGCGACGTGCTCGCCAAGCATGGCGCGGTATGGGGCTCGCTCGATCTGCTGCGCCGTGCGTTCGCCGACGAGGAAGCGGCGTTGGAGCTGCGTGAATCCGGTAAGCCCGACCACGAGATCGACCTGGCGCCCGCCTACCGCAACCTGTTCACGCTGCGCGGCATCGCGCCCACCGACGCGATGGTCGCCGAGGCGGCGTGGGCGTTCCGCGACGGCTCCACCGACTACAACCACCTCTTCGATGGCGCGCTCGATCTGCTCGACGCGCTGCGCGCCTCCGGCCGGCGCACCGTGCTGCTGAGCAACGCACAGGCGCTCTACACGCTGCCCGAGCTCACAAAATTCGGCATCGCGCCGCATTTGGACCAGATTTTCATCTCGTCGCAAGCAGGCTGGAAGAAGCCTTCCGAGCAGTTCTACCGCCTGGCATTGCAGACCACCGGCTCCGACCCCGCGCACACGCTTATGGTGGGCAATGACCCGGACGCCGACATCGCCGGCGCCCGCCGCGTGGGCATGGACGGCGCCTACCTCCACACAAGCGACTGGTTCGGCGATGCCCCCGCCGCCGTCCGCCAATTCCAAGGCGCCGACTACCCAGGCCTCCTCGACTTCATCGAAAAAGCCTGATTCAAGGCGCATGCCTAACGATGAGAATTTTCAATAATGCGTGCATTGTGTTGACAATGCACGCATTATTGAAATAAAATATCTTTGAATGAAGGAGCAGGAAATGACAAGCACAACGAATCTGAATATCCGTACCGATCGGGAGTTAAAGGAGGAATCAGAGCATATTTTTTCAGAACTAGGGCTGTCTATGACGACAGCCGTCAATATGTTTCTGCGCGCGACCGTGCGTGAAAATGGGATTCCTTTCTCGTTGAAGTTGGAAGAACCGAATGCGGTGACTGTTCAAGCGATTGAAGAAGGACGCCGCATCGCGAATGATCCCGACTATCCAACCTACCATGACATGGAATCTTTGCGGGCGTCTTTGGATGATGAAACAGATTGAGGGCTTCGGATGGTGCTGGGGAAAGTTAGATGAAATATGCAGTAAGATACACCGCGAGATTTAAGAAGGATCTCAAACTCGCGCGACGACAACGACGAGATATTGAAAAATTGTATCGTGTCATTGAAGCACTTGCTAATGGTGAACAGCTGGCGCCATCCTATCGTGATCACTCCCTGACGGGACAATATTCCGGGACGAGGGAATGCCACATCAGCCCTGATTGGTTGCTGATATATGAGATTCTAGGCGAGATGCTGGTGTTAGTTCTCAATCGCCTAGGATCTCATGCTGACCTGTTCAATCAGTAAAAGGAGCAGACAAACAACCCCGTTACTGAGTCGTGATGCGTGTAAGTGGGAACGTGTTGTTCACGCAGGTTGTCGATATGAATGCGTTATCGATACGTTCTGTCTGAAATGTGGTCAGCGCTGGGCAATATCGTCTGCAGCATAATACGCCGGGTTCACGGTAGTCCGCTGTGTGGTTAGTCGCACAGCCAAACGATTCCACCTCCGGCCACCGTCCCGCCGGCGGACGGTCAGGCGCAGTAGGCGGCTGGTTGGCTGCCGTGCGCTAGAGTGGATGCCTAGAGTATGAGGCGAAGCAGGGGAGAAGCCGATGAGGCTTCTCCCTTTTGTTGTGCCTTGTGTAGGCATTCTTGGCGCGAGGCATCGCGGCCGCCATGACGAAAGGACAACGCAATGGGGCTTTTCACCTACGGCAACATGGATGGTGAGGAGAGCAGCTACGAAGCCGATCTCGGCATCAACAGCACGCACCGCAAGAAGCGCAAGCGCCGCAAGGGGCTTTCGAACCGCGGCATGAAGCTGTTTGCCGGCATCCTGTTCTTCATCGGTATGCTCGGCACGTCCCTGGTTGCCGCCCAGCTGCCGCAGGTGAGCACCGATGCGGACTTCGGCACGCTGTCGCTCGTCGTGGTGTGCCTCGCGTCGCTGCTCGCAAGCGTGCCGATCTACTCGTGGCTGCTCGTACAAGGCGTGCTGCACACGGCGCGCCCCGGCATGTACTTCCTGCGCTTGCTGGTGCTGGCGGTGGTGTGCGAAGTGCCGTGGGATCTCGCCACCTGGCAGTACCAGCGCTACTCCACGGCGAGCAGCGGCATCGTGGGCGCGCTCTACAGCTCCACCGAGCCGCATCCGTGGTTCAACATGTACACGCAGAACCCGGTATGGGCGCTCGCGCTGTGCGAACTCGTGCTCTGGTGCCTGGGGTGGATCCGCCTGCACCAGGCGCCCACCGAGGAGGAAGGCCCCAAGCAATACGTGTGGTTCTCCGCCGGCACTGCGTGGTTCCTGCGCATCCTGCTTGTGTTCGCCGCCGCGCTGTGGCTGTGGCTGCTCAACGTGGGCCAGGTCGGTAGGCTGTTCCCCACGGGCCTCATGATGCTGCTGTTCGTGCTGATGTTCTATGGGCTGCGCGGCAAGGAGAACACTGCGATGATGCTCACCGCGGCGGTGGGTGCGCTCGAAGGCCTCGCGCCGGCGCTGGGCGTGCTCGTGGTGCACTTCCACAACGATGACGAAGGCTTCGCGCACCCGTGGGGCCGCTGGCTGTGGTACCCCGCCGCGGTGCTCATGATGCTCGTGCCCGGATTGGTGGCGTGCTGGGGGCTTCTGTGAAGGTAAAGCGATGACGGTAGGGCTGTGAAGTAGGGCGATGAAGACAGAGCGGTGAAGGAGTCATGGTGAAAATCGGTTTCGTGTTCGACGACACCCTGGACGCCCCAGACGGCGTGCAGCAGCACATCATGATGCTCGGGCGCGAGTATGCGCGGCGCGGGCACGAGGTGCATTATCTGGTGGGCGAGACCCACGAGGCGCAGCGCGACCCGTCGCTGGCGTTCGCGCGGATTCACCCGTTGGCGAAGAACGTGAAGGTGCGTTTCAACGCCAACCGCATGCGCATCCCGCTGCCCGCCCCGCGCGGGCCGATCCGCGAGCTGCTGGCGCGGGAACGCTTCGACGTGCTCCACGTGCAGGCACCGTATTCGCCGTTCATGGCGGGCCGCGTGATTGCCGCGGCGCACAGCGTGACGCCGCTCACCCAGGTCTTCGCCACGTATCACATCGCAGTGGATTCCGGCATTGCGATGGCGGGTGGCATGGCGTTGGGGCGCGTGATTGATGCGCCCACCGAGCGGCTCATTCCGGCGGGTCATTCGGTGGCGGTGAGCCGCGTTGCCGCCGAGTATGCGCAGCGCACGGCGGGCGTGGAGACGCGGGTGGTGCCGAACCCGGTGGATGTGGCTCGCATGCGGGCCAGTGCACGGGGCGCGGTGCCGCGGGCACATCGCGTGGTGTTCCTGGGGCGTTTTGTGGAACGTAAGGGCGCGGGCGTGCTGCTTGATGCGCTTGATTGGGGGGCACGGCATGGCATCTTCCCTGCGGATCTGAGCGTGGCGATGGCTGGTAAGGGCCCGTTGCTCGATGAATGCCGCCAGCGTGCGGCGGGCATCGGTGTGCCGGTGGAGTTTCTGGGCGCGATTCCTGAAGATGAGAAGGGTGCGTTCCTCGCGAGCGGCCAGGTAGCGGTGTTTCCTGCGACCGGCGCGGAATCCTTTGGCATTGTGCTGCTCGAGGCGATGGCGGCGGGTGCTGGCGTGGTGCTTGCGGGCGACAACCCTGGCTACCGTTCCACGATGATGGACAATGACGATGTGCTCGTGGACGTGACCGGCCCCGACCGCGCCGAGCATTTGGCGCGTGCCATCGCCCGCGCGTGCACCGACGAGGCGTGGGCGCGGCGCGTGCACGAGTGGCAGCAGCGCACGGTGCTGCCCGCGTATGACGTGACTCACGTGGCGGATGTACTGCTGGGCATGTACGAGGAGTCGCTCGTCGCCCGCACCGTCACAGCGCGATAATCAACCCGCGGCAATCGCGCTGCAACTATCACATCGCGGCAATCACACCGCAAGAATCCTACTTATTCCCGTTCTTGCGCAGCTTGTAGCTTTGCACGAAGATGTCGATGACGATCCACACCGACAGCACGAACGCCACCACATAGCCCATGAGGCCGATGATGGGGATGCCGAACACAAGCGGCTTGATGCCCGCGTAATACACGATTGACGAGCCGATGTACAGGCCCACCACGATGAGCGCCATCGTGAGGCGGTCCACCATCGACGACAGCTGCCGGATGGTGCCCTCCGAGCCCACGAGCTCCACGTTGCCCTTGAGCTCGCCGCGCGTGAGCATATGCGTGGCCTCGTTCGCTTCGCTGAGCAGCGCAAGCGTGCTGTGCAGGGCATGCAAGCCTTCGGTGCCGAGCGACGTGACCTCGGTCTTGATCGTTTGCTTGGCGGATGCGGAATTGGCGATGTGGTCCTTGATGATGCCGATCATGTTGGCGTTCGGCAGGAACTCGTCGAGCACGCCTTCGAGCGTCACCAGGCCGCGGGCGATCATCGTGATGTTGCCAGGCACCTCGAGGTTGAACCGGGCGCACAGGCGGAAGAGGGAGTTGGTGAATTCGGCGATGTCGAGGTCCTGCAGGTCCACGGTGCCGTATTCGCTGATGATGCGGTCGAGCTGTTCGAGCAGGCTGGAGGTCTCGGCGGGGCTCATGCGCTTGGCGTCGGTGAGGCGCAGCAGGCCGTCCATGAGCTTGTGGGAGTCGCGGGCGGCGACCGCGAAAATCATGGCTTTGAGCAGGTTGCGCACCTTCGGCGTGATGCGCCCCATGAGGCCCAGGTCGATGAACACGATCTTGCCATCGGCGATGATGATGTTGCCTGGGTGCGGATCGGCGTGGAAGAAGCCGGCGTCGAGCACTTGCGCGGCGTAATTGTCGACGAGCTTCGTGCCGATCTCTTGCAGATCGTAGCCTTCGGCGACGAGGCGTTCGGGGTGGGCGATGGAGATGCCCTCGATGTAATCCATCGTCACCACATGCTGCGTGCACAGGTCCATGTAGGGCTTGGGGCAGCTCAGGTAGGCGTAGCTTTTGCTGAACGCGCGGAAGTCGAGCAGGTTCTGCGCCTCGTTCATGAAGTCCGTCTCTTCGCGGAACGAGTCCCACAGTTCGCGCACCACGCCGTCGAGGTCCACGATCTGGTTGCTGTGTGAGAAGCGCTTGATGCGCTTGACCACGGACTTCATGATGTCGATGTCTTGCGCCATCGTCTCGCGCACGCCGGGGCGCTGCACCTTGACCGCCACCTGCGTGCCGTCGAGCAGCGTAGCCTTGTGCACCTGGGCGAGGGAGGCGGAGCCCAGGGGCGTGGAGTCGATCTCGCGGAAGATCTCGTGCACCGGCTTGCCGAACTCGCGGTTGAGCGTGCTGATCACGGTGGCGAAGGGCATCGGGTCCGCGTCGGCACGGAGCTTGGCGAGCTCGTCGCAATACTCCTGCGGCAGGATTTCCGACCGCATCGACAGGATCTGCCCTGCCTTGACGAAGCTGGGGCCCAGGTCCTCGAACATGTGGCGCATGGAGACGGGCGTCATGTGCAGGGCGTCGTAGCGTCGCGCCACGCTGAGGATTTCACGCAGGCGGCGCATTTTTGACTTGCGCGTGAAGCGTTGCACGCCTTGTGTTTCGCTGGTCTGTGCGCGAAACAGGAGCGGCTGTTTGGTGTTGGTCATGCTGGCCCTCTCGAAGATTGCCTGTGGAGTGCGGTATCGGGGCGTAAGCGTCGGATGAGATGCGTCATCGCCCTACACAAACAAGGGCCGCGTCAAAAGAGCGCGGCCCTTGTAGCGCAGCAGCGTCAGGAATCAGTCTTCCTTGGAATCCTTCGTCGCATCCGCCTTGTCTGCGTCCGCCGCCGCAGCATCTGCTTCCTTCGCCAAGTCATTTACCTGCTGCACGAATTCCGCGCGCTGCTCGGCGGTCATGTTCTTGATGCGCTGCTTGAGTGCGGTGTTGGCGAAAGCATCGGAATCATCCTTCGCGCGACGCTTGAGTTCCGTGTTGAGCTGCTTGCCCTGCTCCACGGTCAGCTCGCCCTTGGCGACCAGCTCGTCAACGATTTCCTTGCCCTTGTCGGCGCCGAGAGCGATGGCTCCAACTCCAGCGAGAAAGATCTTACGGGCGCCTTCCCCGAGGTCATCGAATCCAGCCATGATTATCTCCTTTTATAGAGTGCGGCATTTACGTGGCGTATGTGCCGCGGTACGTGTTGTCGGCTGAGTCCGCGTTTGTGCGGCTTCCTTGCCACTTCCACTGTACTACGCAACCGTAAGAAGCTGCCATTTACGCCAGGCGCGATGTTCATGCATGCCGCATGCCTCATGCCTCACGCCGCGTGGCGTGTTCGACGTGCGGGAAAAGAGCATGTTCCGCTACTTCAAGAATCGCTGATTTGGGGCTGGTGCGGCTGGGGGGGGGTGGCTTGTTTGCTGGGTTCTGGGTCGCGGTTGGTGTTGTTGCGGCGCCTATGTGTGAGTGGTGGCTCGCACGTTGGCGGGTTGGTGCGCTGAATCCCGGCTATGTGTGAGTGCCGGCTGTCACTTTGGGGGATTGGGATGGTGGTTGTGGCGTTGGGTGTTTGGGGAATTGTTGCGGTTGCTGGCTTTCCAGGTTCCTACCATGGCGCCTTGCCCTCTCGTGGTCGTTATGTGTGAGTGGTGGCTGGCGCATTGGGCGAGGCGGTGGCGTGGGTGGATGTGGTTTTGGCTTGTTTGCTGGAGTTTGGGTTGCTGCTGGCGTCGGACCGGTGGCTGTGTGTGAGTGGTGGCTGGCACTTTGGGCGGCGGTGGTGTTGAATCCTCGTTATGTGTGAGCGCATGCTGGCACATTGGCAACTGGTGCATTGGGCGCGACGGTCAATCAGCTTGGTCAATCATCTTTCATCAACGCGTCACGCAGAGAGTGCAACTGGATGCCGCCTGCTGAACCGCGAATAGTACAGTCCTGCGCAAATCATGATTGACAGAAGTGAACCAAGCGGTGCCGCGCATCCCATCGGAAACAGGTTGTCCGGCCACAATAGGGAGGCGAAGTAAGCGCCTGGAATACGCACCGCCAGCACCGAAATGATATTGTGCGCGAACGTATACATGGATTTGCCGTACGCACTGAAGAATCCGCTGAAGCAGAAATGCACTCCTGCCAAAATGCAGTCGAAGGAATAGCTGCTCAAGTATTGCGCCCCATACCTGACCACTGTTTCGTCATCGGGAGAGAAGATTTGCACGATGTCGGCGCCCCACATCTGGCAAGCGATACATATGACCGCACCATATATCACACACATGGTGATGCCATATCGCAGCGCTGTCTTGCTGCGCGAATGGTGCCGCGCGCCTGCATTCTGCCCAGCGACCACCGACACGGTGGACAGCATTGCCGAGGGAACGAGGAAGAGGAAGGAGATGACTTTCTCAACGATGCCGACAGATGCAGAGATTTCCAGCCCGCGGCCGTTGGCGATTGCGGTGATCACGATGAACGAGACTTGGATACACAGTTCTTGGATAGCAATTGGCGTGCCGATTGTCAGGATCTGTCGAGTGCCTGCCCAGTCGTAAGCGAGATCAGTCGTGCGCAATCGAATGCCGGTGCTCGCGATCTTCAGGTAGGCGAGCGCGGCGGCGACCGAGAACGCTTGGGAGATAACCGTGGCGAGTGCGGCTCCGGCGGCTTGCATGTGTGCGCCGCCGATGAATGCGAGGTCGAGCCCCACGTTCAGCAGCCCTGCGAGAGCGACGAAATACATCGGATGCCGCGAGTCGCCGAATCCGCGGAATATCGCGCTTATCACGTTGTATGCGACGATGAAAGGGATGCCGAGGAAGCATATGGTTACGTAATCGTGTGCTTGGCTCAAGGCCTCCGGCGGTGTTGACAGGAGGCGCAGCAGCGGGTCGGCGCATGCGATGAGGATGACGGTGGCGATGATGGCGACGAGGGCGAACAGCCGGATGGATTGCCCGATTTGGCGCTGCACCTTGTCCATGCGTCTGGCGCCGATTGCGTGGCTGATGGTCACGGTGACGCCTGTGGTCAGGCCGACGATGGTGACGGTCACCAGGTGTGTCATCTGGCTGCCGGTGGATACGGCGGACACGGAATCCGCGCCGTTGAACCTGCCGACGATGAGCAGGTCTGCTAGCTCGTAGCAGCTTTGTAGGAAGCAGGTGATGAGGTAGGGGATGGAGAAGCGCAGCATGGCGGGGATCAGCGGCCCGTGGGTCAGGTTGCCGGTGCTGGAATGTGTGCGGGATGGCGCGGGCTGCCTGGGATTTTGTCGATTTGCCTGGTTGGTTGTGTGAGTCGGTTTTGTGTTGGCGCTCGCGTTGGTTGGTTGTGCGTTGGTTGGTTTTGTGTCGACTGATTTTGTGTCGACTGGTTCCGTCGTGTGGGACGTGCGGACTGGTTCGATCACTTCTGCGGTATGGTGCCGAGTATTGCTGGCGTGTACCATGCTTCGTTCTCTCCTCGAGATAGCCGCGGGCCGCGTGGCAGATCGGCGAGCGGTCGTCCGGCGAGAAACCGGATAGTGTCCATACGTAATGCCGGCTGTAGACAGCGATGACGATTCTGCGGATACGTTGTTTCGCGATCCTCTCATGATTGGATCAATGTGTGGCGCATGAGTTGTGGCGCATGAGTGATAATCCCAGAGAATCCATCTTGACGTTTCCCTATGCGCCTATTCAGACTTGCGGTATTCCCCGACGTGTCGTGTTGTCTTTCTGGGGCGCTGCCGTGGCGCCTCGTCCCCTTGCGGGCGTTATGTGCGCGTGGAGGCTGGCACTTTGGGCGGTGGTGGTGCCGGATCCTCGTTATGTGTGAGCGCCGGCTGGCACTTTGAGGGTTTGGCGGGATGGGCGTGTGTGTGGTTTGGCTTGTTTGTTGGGTTTTGGATTGCGGCTAGGGTTGTTGCGGTGGTTATGTGCGCGTGGTGGCTGGCACATTTGGGTGCTGCGCGGCGGATGCCGAGATATGGCGGGGTCGTGCGGATTTGAGGGTGCGGTGATTTTGATGGGTGGGGCTAGGAGGCGGGCACCTGCAGGACAATCCGGCAGGGTGGGCGAGCCACCATCCGACGATGACGCCGGACAGTGCCCCACGCCTGCGGTGAAGCGCTCCACGACACCGTTCATGTGCGGGACAGTATTCCGCCGTTTAACCGTAAGTGTCCCGCTCATGCGATCGCCGGTCAATGCTCCATCTCCGGTACGGGACGTCAGCGACCTCTGGATTTTGACCTCGATGGTGTGCGTGTGTAGGATTGGAAACCAAGAAACCGACTTGTGTGGAATAAGGCTGGGTTCCCGAATGGGAGTAAGGCCAATGGTAGTAGTACCAACGACCGAGAATTTCCTTTGCCCCTGGGGTCGGTTTCTTTCATTTTTCCTTCCTCGCGTTCAGTTCCCTCTTCATCGCTTCCACGAAATGATCCGGATCATTCTTCACGATGTTCATGATGAGGTCGATGGTCTTGGACGAGTAGATGTAGTTGCTGGTCTTCTCCGCGGCGAGAGACCGGTTGTGTGAGTATTCGGTGTTTGTCTTGAGCCCGTACACTTTCGCGATGAGGCCGAAGTGATACCTATTGAACTGCTTCTTCTTTCCTTCGCTGTTGACGATGGCAATGCCCGCCTTTTCGATTCTTTTGTTGACTTCGTTCAGGATGTCCATCATCCTGTACGGATACTTTGATTCCGGGTTGACGAGCTTGTTGATGATTCTGACGTCCTTGCCTTCACGTGTCGGGTGAATCGGGATGCCTTCCTTCTTGTTCATCACAAGCTCCACGCGATAGGTCGCTGAATACTTGCTGTTCGCGGTCGTCGCTTCCCGCTGTTCAATGTTGTCACGTTCGGAGAGAAGGCGGGAGACCACGTCTTCCGGGTATCTGGCGCGGAGTGTCCGCTCGTCGAACCCGGTTCGGTTCACTGACAGTATGAGGTAGTTGTCCGGCAGGGAGTCGCATATCTCGATGCCGAGATATGCCCGTAGCTTGTCGTCGTAGTTGCGGACGCTCGCCTGGAATATCGGCCCGTATGCGATTTCGTATTCCGGGACGACGTAGTGTGTGCCGATGTTCCTCAGTCGCATGATGGTCTCGATGTTCGTCCTCACCGGGTCTTTGTCATTCGTCATCGTGCGTTTCAGACAGTCCTCGAGTGATATGGTCCTGTCAGGCTTGTTCTTGTACGAGATTGCCGCGAGACCGTCTCGTTTGATGATATATGCCTTGAGCATGAGTTCCCACGCGTTGCATAGGAAGAACGCGCATCCTTCCACCCTGTACTTGATGGTCGGCCTGTTGAACAGTTCGATCGCGAGGATGAACGCCTCCTGCGATTTCTCAGCTAGCCGGTTGACCTCGGACTTGATCGTGTCATGATTGTTCATCTCTTCCTCCTGCCTGCCCTAATCCCTCGGCATCTTTTCTTCCAGATTACGGTTCTCGTCCCTGTCCACTCCGATGATTTTATTCCAACCGCCGGGGAATTCCATCGGCGAGAGGCTGACGCCTAGGTGTGAGGCAATCACCTCGGCGAGCCTACGCGCCATGCCGGGCCAGTCGTCCGGCCATGTACGTTGGAAAATCCTCATGATGATGACGATGCTTGTGAACACCCTTTTCGATGATTCGCCATGCTTGGTGTTCAGCACCGCCTTGTCGCTGTCCAGTAGTTTGGGGAGCGTGGTCATCATACGGTTATACACGCGCCTGTGATGCGCACAGAGGTCTCTCACGTAGGTCAGGTGACGAAGCCATGATGCCGGCCTGCTCGATGAACGTCTTCGGCGGTTTCGGATAAATCGGCGGCTTCGGGTAGATATGAAACGACCCCGCCTGGTTCGCTGCGCCAGAGGCGCTCGCGTGCGGGGTACTGTCGTGTGTCATATT
>JAQXZM010000048.1 GCA_029227215.1 Bifidobacteriaceae bacterium
CGACAGATCCAGCACCTCGAGTTTCGTCAGATTCGCCACAGACGCCAGGGTCGCATCCGACACCCGCGTACCCGACAGATCCAGATCGGTGAGCTTCGTCAGCTTCGCCAGCGCCGACACATCCGACACCCGCGTACCCGACAGATACATCCACTCGAGGTTCGTCAGCTTCGCCAGCGCCGACACATCCGACACCTGTGTCTTCGACAGATCCAGCCACTCGAGGTTCGTCAGCTTCGCCACAGGCGCCAGGGTCGCATCCGACACCCGCGTACCCGACAGATACAGCTCCCAGAGGTTCGTCAGCTTCGCCAGCGCCGACACATCCGACACCTGAGTATCCGACAGAAACAGCCGCTCGAGTTTCGTCAGCTTCGCCACCGACGGGAGGGTCACATCAGACACCCGGGTCTTCGACAAGTTCAGGTCCTCGAGCTTCGTCAGCTTCGCCAGCGGAGACACATCAGACACCTTAGTATTCGACAGATCCAGACCGCTGAGGTTCGTCAGCTTCGTCACAGACGCCAGGGTCGCATCCGACACCTGCGTGCCCGACAGATTCAGCCAGTCGAGGTTCGGCAGTTTCGCCAGCGCGGACACATCCGACACCCGCGTATTCGACAGATACAGCTCCTCGAGGTTCGTGAACACCTGCAAGCCCTGGATACTCGACACAGAGTAATTCTGGAAATAAAGGCGGGTGGTGTTATTCACCTCCTGCGACGTGAGTACCTCGCCAGTCTTGCCCGCATCACCCCTCAACTGCTGGGCGATGCCTTGCGCCAATGCCTTGTCCGGGAAGCACTGGGCGATGGTCGACTTCCCGGGCACGCACTGCGACGTGCCGCCGGATGCGCCCCCTACGCCATCAGCCGCGGAAGCCAGCCCACCCCCCGAAAACAACATGCCCGCGGCAGCCAGCACGGCCACCAGTTTCGACACGCGTCTCATAATCAGAATCCTTCTTTCTTCCCACGGGGACACCCAACATCCCCGACACACACACCACACTACCCCCAGACCGCACCAAAAAATGTCCCCCCAAGCGTCCAGCAAACACCAAACGCCGGTCGCAAATCCATGCACCGATGTACAGGTGCGCACCCACGCATAGGTTTACGACCGCCGAATCCACGAAACCCTTGGATTGAACCACGACGGCAACCGCAAATCTCTGCACGGACAGCGCCTCGCACCACCGCGCAGAGGTTTCCGAACGCACGGCAAACGCCGCCCGAACAGCGAAAGGGAGGGGCCGGCCGAAGCCAGCCCCTCCCCTGTCATTCACCACCCGGCATGCGGGCGCACGCCTTCAGAAGGCGAATTCAGCGGACGTCACGCAATCAAACGGCGCATGCGCTTCACACGCAACCGCCCAGCCTGGCCCAAGTCGCCCAGCCTGGCACCGGCAGCCGCAGGTCACAACCCGTACCAGCCGACGCCTTCGCTGCGCCATCCCACGCGCACGATTGCCGAAATCTCGCCGCCGCTGGTCGTGAAGTGGTGCGCGCCTGATTTCGCGTTCGGATTGTAGGCCCGATACACGGGCGTGGCGTCGGCACCGGCCGAATACCAGCCAATCCCCTCGTACTTCCACCCCAGACCGACCAGCCAGTCGCGTTCCGCGACGCTCGTCGTGTAATGGTGATCGCCGGCGTTCGGGTTATACAGCCGGTACACCGGCGCATCCGAGCCGAGCGGCGCAGTCCATGCGCTGCCTTCGTCATGCCATCCCGCCGCAACAACCGACGCTTTTTCACCGCGTGACGCAGTGTAGAAATGCTCGCCGCTGTTGGGGTTGTAAAGCCTGTACATGAGCTGCGCATTGGGGCGGAACTGCTGGGCACGCGCAGTGAGCCAGTCGATTGTGGTCTTGGCACATGCTTCGTAGTTGGCACCGATGTGCTGGTTCTTGCCCACGGTGGTGTTGTAGGAGTTCCAGCGCATGTAATTCATGTCAGCGGATTCGCTAATCTGCTCGCTAATCTTCTTAGCATCGGTGGGCGCCGCATCAAAGTCGGCCTTGTGTGCGGTGTATTCACTCGTCACGATTTGCCTGAACTGCTGGTAATTTTCCAGCGCACTGATTACACGGTCTTGGTAGAAGTAGTAATCATTCGGCGAGCTCTGCGCCTCCATGGAAGTGTCAAAATCCCAGCTAGGCCCCATATGCAGCGTGTCGCTACCGCCGTTCCATGTCCAGTACTGACTGGTGGCAGTGGATTCATCATTGGCAGTGAACTCATTAATCAAGTAGTAGGTGGCGATGGAGTTCACATCTGCCAACCCCGTGATCGTATCCCATTCAGCGTGGGAATCGAGCGCTTCCTCGAACTTATCGAGCTTGGCAATGAACGCATCGAAATTGCCCTTCACTGCCTCAGAATCCTCGACATCCGGATCCTTGAGTGTGAACTGGCGCCCCCAACGATCGGTGCTGTAGGTCTCTGTCCGATAAAACTCGGTGTCGAGTTCAGAAACCACACCGGTGGCGTCATCGATGTCCACACGGGACGAACCGATCTCCACCTTGTCGGTCACCTCATAGGTGCCGCGGTAGTCGCCCTCGATCCACAGGTCCACGAACTGGGAGTCCGGCGTGTAGGAGGCTCCCAGCTTGCTGGAGAGGTCGAACGACGTCTTGTTTTTCACCATGCTCGGGTCGCTGGAATTGGCGAGCAGCACCCACTTCTTCGCCTTGTCCATGCCCAGTACCGACGTCTTCTTGCTGAACTTGATCTGGTAGCCCTTCTTGTCGTAGAGCTGCCAGGACGTATTGCCGCGACCCTTGACCTCCACGTCGGACTTGTCGAGATCGTATTTGGAGTTCGCGGTATCGGTGAGCACCACGCGGTTGCCCTCGTGCTTCGTGCCTTTGTTGGCATGGATGCTGCTCAGCGTGGTGCCGTCCGCCAGGTCGAGATACAGGCTCGGCAGCGTGGACTGGCGCACCGTGATGGTGGTGGAGGTGGTGGATGCATCGGCATCGGCGGCAGAGGCATCGGTGGCGGATGCCGCGTCTGCGTTCGACGTGGTGATGGTGATCGTCTCATCCGTGCTGAAGTCCGCGGTGACGGATTTCGCGTCGGTGGCGACGGTGCCGCGGCTAGCCGCGGTGACCGGCTTGGCGCTGGCGATCGTGACCTTCGCGATGTCCACCGCGGTGGTGACGAACAGGAAGTTGCCATTCGCCTGCTTGCTCAGGTTCACGGTCTCGCCCGTGGAATCCGTCACCGTGAAGTCGGTGGATGTGGTGGTCGGGGTGGTGGTAGCACCTGTTGCGGCCTCAGATGCAGAAACGCCAGTGGTGCCCGCTTCCGCAGATGACGCGGCAGTCTCGGCCTGGGTGGTTGCCGCCTGCGTTCCGACGCTTTGTTCGCTGCCATCACCGGCAGTCGTGGCGGCCTGCGCTGCCGAGACCCCGCCGAAAGCCAGCACGCCGCCGAGCACCAGGCCCAGCACTTTGCGCCATGCCGCCCAACGCGGCGAGCGCGATGCTTCCTTCTTCGTACGATTCATGGTTAATGACCTTCCTAACCTCTGGTGATTTCCCATGACCAGTGTAATCAACGTGTAATCAACCATCGAACACAACAAGAATGCCGATGGCGGAGGTGGGAGACTCAAAAGCCAGTCTTAGCTTCCGCATTCGGCGACGGAATAAAGAGGCGCCGATCACAGACGTTACAGATCCCCCAATTGGGGTTCTATCCTCCGCAACCGGCAGCTCTTCAATTGCGCGCCGATTGCGACAGTTACGAGACCGATTTGGGGCCTCCAAACGTCCGAAATCGGCGACGGAATGAGGAGGCGCCGATTGCGGCAGTTACAGACCCCAAAACAGGGCTCCTAACGTCCGTCATCGGCGCCTCATGAAGAAGAAGCGCGGCGCGTTACGCGTGGACCGCGTACCAGGCAAGGCCCTCCTGCTTCCAGCCGACGCTGCCCAGATGACTGTCCTCCGCCTTGTTCAGCGTGTAATTATGGGCGCCGGCCTTCGCATTCGGGTTGTACTCGCGATACAGGGGCGCGCGACCCGAGTTCGTCGCCGAATACCAGCCGACGCCCTCGTCCTTCCAGCCGGCGTTCACCAGCATGTTCTTCTCCGCCGCGTTCATCGTGTAATGATGATCGCCCGCGTTCGGATTGTACAGACGGTAGACGGGCATGTTGCTCTTGACCGGGGCGACCCAGCCCACGCCCTCATACGTCCAGCCGCGGGTCCTCAAGCCGTCACGCTCCGCAGCGTTGCCCGTATAGAAATGCTCGCCGCTGTTCGGGTTGTACAGACGGTACATGCTCTGCGTCGTTGCAGGATAATCAGCAGTCAGCCACCAATGCTGAAGAGAGATATCGTTGCTCGATCCTCTTGTTCTCAAGTAATACCAGCCGGCAGACTTCCACGTGCTCGTTACAGCTTCAAGATGCCAGCCATTGCCGCCCGCGTCTCGTTGTGCAGAATCCAAGTCAAGATAGTCCCAAGATGTACCCTGCTCAACTCCATCGATAACCTTATGGAAGGAAACAGCGTCGCCATCTGTCTTGGTAATCTCAGACGCAGAATACACATAGAAACTTGCCCAAGGCGAATAGGCCGCTGTCGACAAATAGTGGAAACGAATGCGTCCAGTCTTCGGCAAATAAATCTTGTAATAGACATCATAAGAATTGGTGGTCTGACAATAGCTTCGGTCTGGCATCTGATATTGCGTGTTGAACTGAATCGTCTTTGCCGAGTTCGACGTCGCGTACTGGCAGTCATCAGACGAGCTGCCGACCGGGGTTATCTCAGCCTCGCTCGCCCCCCTCAGCAAGCGCCGTGCCGGCACCGCCGAACATCATGCACACCGCGGCAGCCACGCAGGCAACCGCGCGAACAAAATGCTTCATGATCGTTTCCTTCCTTCTGATACTTTCTTCTGACTTCTGATATTGCGGATGCCCTTCCAGCATCCGCATGCCTGCCAAGGCACAACCCAATCCGCGCCCAGGCGAATCCCTCCCCAACAGAAGGGAAACAGGGAGAATGCCCTCCCTAAAAGAAGACACTACTACCACAGCTCCGCCCATCGCTCGTCCGCGTGGCGCGGTGCCACGCGCCTCCACTCATCGCCCGTTCGTCCGTTCGTCCGCGCGTGCCCGCATACCGTTATAGAATCGGAAATGTCGGTTCGCGAGACCGGGGATAGCCTTGCGAGCCAGCACTGGGAAACCACGCAGCAAGGCGCACACGCTCGAGGCACGCACCTCCAAGGCCTACAGCACCTCGCACGTGGCGCATCAGACGCGGGACCCGCACCACGCGGGTTCCCAGACAACATCAGGAGAAGACAATGAAACAACGCACTCAGAGCAACGCCAGGGGCCTCATCGGCCTGCTGTGCGCCATCGCCATGCTCGTCGCCGGCTTCGCCGTGGCACCCGCCACGCAGGCCCACGCGGCGGATTCCATGCCCGTCTATCGTCTGTACAACGAGAACACCGGCGAGCACTTCTACACACCTGGCGTCGGCGAGCGCAACGGGCTCATCTACATCGGATGGAAGTACGAGGGCATCGGCTGGTGGGGCGCCACCAGCGGCGCACCCGTCTACCGCATGTACAACCCGAACGCCAAGGGCGGCGACCACTACTACACCCGTGACCACAATGAGGCGCAGCACCTCGCATCGCTGGGCTGGCACTGGGACAACAACGGCGCACCGCTGTTCTACTCCGCAGGCGATATCAATCTGTACGTCGCCTACAACCCGAACGCACAGTCCGGCGCCCACAACTACACCACCAACGGTAGCGAACAGAACAACCTGCTCAGCCACGGATGGCTCTTCGGCGCCGTGGCATGGAAGGTGAAGGGCCTGGGCGAGGGCGGCTCCACCGCCGTGGCGGTCGACAAGGATGTCACCGGCATCGGCAGCGCCGAGCAGCGCAACCCCGGCTCCTTCCGCTTGGAGTATTCCAACAAGCCCTTCGATAACGCGAACTTCACCGGCAACCCGACCATCGAGTTCCGCGCCGACATGGCGATGAGCAGCTCCGCCTCCGATTACGAGACCCAGTTCATCATCGGCGGCAATGGCAATGCATCTGGCCAGGTCGGCCTTGGCCTGCACTTCCAGGCCGGCAACGACGCCCGTTACGCACAGAACAAGATCAACGTCACCACGATTGACTTCCCCGAGAATTCCTCCGACAGGGCCGACCAGTTCTACTCGGTGAATACCGCGGCATCCGGCCTCGCCAAGGGCATCTACTACAAGCTGGAGGTCAAGTACTGGGGTGCCCAGGGCTACATGCAGACGTTCGTCAACGGCAGGCTCGTGGGCCAGTACAAGACGAAGCTACGCGCTGATGGCGGCCGCTACATCCTCCACTGCAACTCGAACGCCGCCCTGTATCTGCGCAACATCACGGTGAAGCGCGACGGCATCGATGTGACGCACAAGGGCGCTCCGTCGTTCAGCAGCACGTCGTATGACCTGCCTGGCGGCGGCACCGTGGCCGGCGCGTACTGACAGGTGCGCTGACAGGTAGCGCTGGCTGACAGGTGGCGCTCGCTGACGCAACGCTGAAGCCTGACGCATAATGCAATGCGGGGCATCCGGGATATTCCGGGTGCCCCGCATTGTTATTGATTTTGATTATTGAGCCATTGAGCTCTCTGTGATTGAGCTCTCTGTGCTATGCGCGCGGCTCACGGCTATGCGCACGGCTCACGCATGCACGGCGTACCATGCCAGGCCTTCGCTGCGCCAGCCCTGCCCCTGAAGCATCTTGTCTTCGTTGGCATTGAGCGTGTAGTTGTGCGTGCCGGTCCAGGCGTATGGGTTGTACTCACGCAGCAGCGGTACCCTGCCAGTGTTCTCCGCGGAATACCAGCCGATGCCTTCATAGTTCCAGCCCGATTTCCACAACATGTCGCGCTCCGCTTCGTTCATCGTGTAATGATGGTCACCCGCCAGCGCGTTGTACAGGCGGTACACGGGCATGCCGCTCACCGACGGGGCGGTCCAGCCCACGCCCTCGTACTTCCAGCCCTTGGAGACAAGAATGTCTCGCTCACCGGCTTCCTTGGTATAGAAATGCTCACCGCTATTGGGGTTGTACAAGCGGTACATGCTCTGTGGCTCCGCCACCATCGCAGCATAGCTGAGCACTTCGTTCAGGTAGGAGTCGGCGCTCTGCGTATAGCTGTTGTGCATCGCTGCCTGGGCATAATCCTGCACAAAGGTCACGGGATATCTCGTCCCTCTTGTGCAAATGCCAAAGCCGGTGGAGACATACTTGTCGCTGGTCAGATTGACGTAATGACCAGTCGCACTGTAATCCTTGGAGCCCTGATCATAGGTTGCCTTTTCGGAATACCACTGACCGATTGCCTGGACGCGATTACCCGATGCAAAAACGCTCATATTCCAGGCGGCGTTCTCAGCAGTATTCCAGATGGTGTAGTACTTCGAGTCGAAATCCTGATTCCACCCGGCATGACCGAGCACCGTGTCCGAATAGTTCGCATTCGCCTGCGCCGCCGCCATGAACGTATCGCTCACCGTGAGCGGAGCAAGACGCTTGTTGGGGTCTTCGCACTTTCGGCCCTTGCCTTCAGGCAGATCGGTGCGGCATGGCTCGTTGGTCAGCGATGAACGGAATTCATTCACTCCCACAACAGCCTTCGCCCCATTGATCATGTTCTCAAGGGACGTTGCATCACCCTTGCCGCCGATGTCTTTCTTCACCGGCAAGGCGCTCGTCATCAGCATCTGTGCGGCATCCGCGGCGCTGTCGCGCTCCAATTGCGACGAGCCGTGCTCTGCGCGCCAGATGAAGAAGCCGTATGACGACCGCTTCAGCGTATCCGACAGGCTGCTCCATTTCGGAGTCGCCGCGGATGCTTGCGGCGCGGGCGCCGCTGCGGCAGCACCCACACCGATGATGGCCGCACACAACGCGGCGAGCGCGCGACGCACCATCAAGTGCCCCGTCTCATGCTTGATTACTTGATTCTCCATCGGAATTCCTTCTTTCGAAATTCTTCTTCCGGCGATGCCCTTTCAGCATCGCACCCTCTGCACTCGTCCGATGCCGCTCCAGGCAATCATTGCACGAGAACGACACCAGCCCCATCGAGCGAAAGGGCACTTCCATTATCGGCGACATTGCGCCACGGCGCAACAAGATCAGCACCGTTCCCGCCCGGCGCCAACCCCGCCACCCGCACGGTGCCAATCCCGCCACCAAATATGAAAATCGCCGATAACGGACGTTAGACCGCCCTCGCAAGGGTTCCCAACGTCCGTTATCGGCGACGAATTTTAGAGGCGCCGAAGACGGCAGTTACGAGGCCCCTTTTCAGCCCCCTAACGTCCGCCATCGGCGCCTCAGCATGAACTGCGGCGCGTTATGCGTGGATCGCGTACCAGGCGATGCCCTCGCGCTTCCAGCCAATCTGGCCAAGGTGAATGTCTTCCGCCTTGTTCAGCGTGTAGTTATGGGCGCCGGCCTTCGCATTCGGGTTGTACTCGCGATACAGGGGCGCGCGACCCGAATTCGTCGCCGAGCGCCAGCCGACGCCTTCTTACGTCCAGCCGGCGTTGACCAGCATGTTCTTCTCCGCAGCGCTCATCGTGTAATGATGATCGCCTGCATTCGGATTGTAGAGACGGTACACGGGATCGCCGCCGCTGATCGGCGCAACCCAGCCCACGCCCTCGTACGTCCAGCCGATCGCAGCCAGATGGTTCTTCTCAGCCGCGTTCGCCGTATAGAAATGCTCGCCGCTGTTCGGATTGTACAGGCGGTACATGCTCTGCGTCGTCGCAGGATAATCCGCCGACACCCACCAACGCGCATACTGGTCAGCGCCAGAGTTAAAGTATTGGGAGGCAGTAAGCACATAGTACCAACCAGCGCTTTGTGTTGACCGCGTCACAACCTCCGCATATCTCCCATAGTATTTCGTAACAGAAACGCGCGTACCATTCTTTTCTAAGACATTCGAATCGCCTTTCACCAAGGAGAGTTCGACTGCAGCATCCGTCACCTCGTCAATTCGCGCGGCAGGGACAATCCAATATTTGATACTGTTGTAGGAATCGATACTCTGTTGTGGATTGGACCAATGGAAGCGGATCCGTCCTGACTTCGGCAGGTGCACCTTGTAGTAATGCAGCTTGTCGTTGCACGTGTGTTCCCAACCATAATTCTCGTAATCGGAACTCTGAATCGGCAGGACCTTCTGATTGAAGCTGATCTGCTGAGCACTGCTCGGCGTCAGGATCGAGCACGGCACCGCCGTGCCCATGGGGCTTACCTCAGCTTCGTTCGCCCCCCCTCAGCGAACGCCGTGCCGGCGCCACCGAACATCATGCACACCGCGGCAACGGCACACGTCACCGCGCGAACAAAACGCTTCATGATTATTCCTTCTTTCTGATACCCCAGGATGCTCTTCCAGCATCCGCTTGCGTGCCGAGACGCAGCCCAATCCGCGCCCCGCGAATCCCTCCCCAACAGAAGGGAAACAGGGAGAATCCCCGGAATGAATATACCACTGTGCTCACACCTCCCCCATCAAGCGTCCATCAACAAAACGTGGGGCGGAGCCTTGCGGCTCCGCCCCACGTGACATTTACTTCTTAGATACTTGCTTTTACAAGCTGCGAGACCAGACGAGCCTCTCGACGTGACCATCTCAGCTCGGCCCAACCAGCTCGGCTCAGCTAGCCCAGCTTGGTAGTCTCACTGGCCTTGCTGCTTGTAGCGTTCCTCAGTGGCCTTCTTGGTCTTCTCCCACCACTCCGGGTGCTGGGTGTACCAGTCGATCGTCGCCTTCAGGCCCGACTCGAAGTCCGTGTGCTTGGGCTCCCAGCCCAGCTCCGTGCGCAGCTTCGTCGCGTCGATCGCATACCGACGGTCATGGCCCGGGCGGTCCTTCACATGGTCGAACGCATCCTCCGGCTGGCCCATCAGACGCAGGATCATGCGCAGCACGTCGATGTTGTTCCGCTCGCCGTTCGCGCCGATCAGGTACGTCTCGCCCAGACGGCCCTTCGTCAGGATCGTCCACACAGCCGACGAATGGTCCTCCGTGTGGATCCAGTCACGCACGTTCAGGCCCGCCCCATACAGCTTGGGGCGCACGCCCGTGAGGATGTTCGTGATCTGGCGGGGGATGAACTTCTCCACATGCTGGTACGGGCCGTAGTTGTTGCTGCAATTGCTGATCGTCGTGCGCAAACCATACGTGCGCGTCCACGCGCGCACCAGCAGATCCGACGAGGCCTTTGTCGACGAATACGGGCTCGACGGATGGTACGGCGTGCTCTCCGTAAACTTCGCCGGGTCATCCAAAGCCAGGTCGCCGTACACCTCGTCCGTGCTGATGTGATGGTAGCGGACCCCGTACTTGCGCACGGCCTCCAGCAGGCGGAACGTGCCCACCACGTTCGTGCGCACGAACGGCTCCGGATCCGCGATCGACTTGTCGTTATGCGACTCCGCCGCATAATGCACGATCGCATCATGCCCCGGCACCAGCTTGTCAAGCAGCTCCGCGTCGCAGATATCGCCCTTCACGAAATCCATGCGGTCATCCGGGATGCCGGCAAGGTTCTCCAGGTTGCCCGCATACGTCAGCTTGTCCAGCACCGTCACATGCGTCTCCGGATGATGGTCCACCACCCAATGCACGAAATTCGACCCAATGAAACCAGCCCCGCCCGTCACAATGATGTTCCGCGGAGCAAACACAACAGCGTCATCAACCATGCCCACCATCATAACCGAACACAGGTACCGGGGCGGGGCAAAATACGCGTCACACGACAGGTGCGGTGCCAGTGCTGCCCGTAGCCGCATCGCCGGAAGCCGTTCCGCTGGCCGCTGTCTCGTCAGCCGGCGCATCTGCCGCCGTGGCCGCAGGCGCATGCGCGAACAGGTTCTGCCACAGCAGGTAGTCCTTGCGGTCCTTGCGCGCATGCGCGTCGAGGATGATGCCCGCCACGAACAGCAGCAGCGCGATGAGAATCAGCAGCACCGACACGATGAGCGTGGGGAACCGCGCCACCATGTGCGTCTGCGAGAATTCCACAAGCACCGAGATGAGGAACCCGATGCCCACTGCACCGAACACCGCCGCCAACGCGTTGAAATACGGCATCGGCTTGTACTGGCGAATCATCGAGAAGATCGTGTTGATCACCTTCACGCCGTCGCCCACCGTGTTGAGCTTCGACTCCGAGCCCTCCGGCCGGTCGCGGTACTGGATCGGCGTCTCGTAGATGCGCACGTTCTTGTCGAGCGAGAAGATCGTCATCTCCGTCTCGATCTCGAACCCGCGGGAGAGGCACGGGTACGTCTTCGCATACGAATACGAGAACGCGCGGTAGCCCGTCATGATGTCGCGCACGTTCGCATGGAAGAAGCGGTTGATGAACGAGCGCACCAGCTTGTTGCCGAAGTTGTGGAACGGGCGCTTGTTCTCCTCGAAGTACGTGGAGCTCAGCCGGTCGCCGATCACCATGTCGTACCCCTCGGCCACCTTGTTCACCAGCTTCACCGACTCCTCCGCCGGGTAGGTGTCGTCGCCATCCACCATCACGTAGATGTCGGCATCCACCTGGTTGAACATCGCGCGCACCACGTTGCCCTTGCCCTGGCGCGGCTCGCGGCGCACCACCGCGCCCTCGCGCCGGGCGATCTCGGCGGTGGCATCCGTCGAGTTGTTGTCGTACACGTACACCGTCGCGCCCGGCAGCGCGGCGTGGAAGTCCCGCACCACCTTGCCGATCGTGACTTCCTCGTTGTAACACGGCACCAGCACGGCAATGCGGCTCGCCGCCGCCGCAGGGGAAAGCTGCTCCATCATCAACGCCTATTCCTTTTCGTCTCTATTTCCGTCTGTCTATATCCTCATCGTCTGCTTGCTATTCAGTTAGTCTAGCGGACGATGCTGGCATGCCGGATTCCGCCACGCTGTCAGACTTCCCCGCCCCGCGCGGCGACATCGCCAGTGGCACGCGGGATACTGCTACCGCCACCAGCACCGGAACCATGTAATACATCTCCATCGCATAGCGGATCAACACGATTGGGGAGAAGCACAGGAACGCCAGGAACAGGCTCGCCATCGGCACCAAGGCGATGAGCAGGCGCTTGCGCTTCTTGCGGAACATCAGCACCAGGAACACCGCAAGGAGCGTCCAGAACGGCAACGCTGTGTTGAAAAACAGCCTGCCGATCGTCTGCATGAGCACAGGCGTGCCGAACAACCGGGTGAACCATTGCAATACCTCGCTCTGGTGCTCCGTCTGTGGCGCGGTCATTTGCTGCTCATATTCCGTCTTGCACAAAGACTTGCACGGGATGGTCGTGAACTGGGGATACGCCGAAAAATCAAGCGCAACCGTAGGAGCGGGATCCATCGTGAAGAAATGCTTCATCAAAGTCCAATATGCCGACGCATACACAGTTGGGTATTGCGCGCCGAGCTCCGCCCAGTTGCGAATGAATTCCGGCGTAAGCTCCAGACCTTGCTTTTCTGAATCCGCCGATTGGCCATCGCCGTAATTGCCCTTCCATTCTTCCGCCGGGCGAATGGAGGTGAAATACGCATCCACGTCGCCGGGCACCTGCAGCCCAGCCGCATACACACGCGCCACCTGCATCGCCGGTACCGACATCAACTCCTGCGACGGGGACTTTTGAACGTCGAAAGCCGCGTCGAACACCGCGTTCACGCCCAGGAACGCGACCACCGGCACTAGCACACCCGTCAGGATGCGCTTCCACAAATCACGGCGCACGATCAGCAACACCACCAGCAGCACCAACGGAATCAACAAGGCGTTCTTGCGAAGCTCCAGCAACACGAACGTCATGACCATGAGCCCCGCCAGGAACCCCGGCCGCTTCAACGACTCCAAGCGCGTCACCGCGAGCTCCACCAGCAGCACCGTGTACGGCACCAGCAGCGTGGCGAACACGATGTCCGACGAATACGTCACGTTATACAGCACGAAGCACGGCGACAAAGCGAACACCGCGACCAGCACCCACATGCCCGCCGTGCTTACCACATCCAACTTGCGCAGTCTCACAATCGAGAACGTGATGGCGCCTGCGTACACCAACAGCTGCGCCAACCCATACCAGCCATACGACGGCGCGTCATACAGCAAAGGCTTCGCCAGCAACGCCCAGAAAACCGAATGCCACGCGTCATACGTACCGGTTGCCAGGTACGCAATCGTCATCGCATGGTCAGGCTGCAGGAACCCCGGGAACACATACAGCCACATGCACAACGACGGCACCAGCACACACACGAACACCAGCACCGCACGCAACCACGCATGATTCCGCGGATCGGCAACCTTGGCCTTGGATCTGGCGGCTGTCACGCTGACTGCCTTCGACTGTGCACCAGCCACATCGTCGGTAACGGCGCTCATTGATTCATCAGGCACTGGTTGACCCATCGTCGATCCCTGAGATGCTGGCGTTGTCGATGTTGCTGTAGCCGCAGCCATTGCACTCCTTCATGCTGGACGCAATGGCCGAGGCATCGCCACACCTCATCACAGGACTATTCGCAGCCCGCTTTCACAGACCGCCGATTATAGCAGCCCACTGCTCACAGGCCCACTGCGTACCAGCCGATTCCTTCACGGTTCCACCCTGCTCGGGCGAGCATGGATGCCTCGTTGGCATTCACAGTATACAGATGGCTGTATGCCTTGGCGTTGGGATTGTACACGCGGTAGATCGGCACCGTCTGTTTCGGGTCGGAATACCACGCGATGCCCTCGTACTTCCAGCCGACGGACGTCAGCATGTTCTTTTCCACAACCGCAATCGTGTAATGATGCTCGCCGGTGTTCGGGTTGTAGAAGCGGTAGACCGGCACTTGCTTCGACGTGGTGGTCGCCACCCAGGCGATGCCTTCGTCATACCAGCCGAGCTGCACGAGCATCTTCTGCTCATTGCCGTTGAGCGTGAAGAAATGCTCGCCGGTGTTCGGGTTATACAAGCGGAAGGTGGTGCCCGCCGCCACATTCTCGTAAGTCTGGTGCGAGAACGCGTCGAGGTCCACGTTGCCGGAGATGCCGCTCACGCGGCCGGCATCGTGGTATTGCCAGCCCTTGTAGACCTGGCCGTTCGCAGCCGAGCCATACGCCGTGTACTGCAGCTTGGCGCCATACTGCGCCACCCAGGTGGTGAGGGAATGGATGTACGAGGAGTTGAGCACCGTGTTCAGGTACGAAGTGTAGGAATACACCGACACGTTGCCATAGCCCGCGCTCGCCAGCGTCGAAACGAAGCTACGCAGAATCGACGCGTTGACGTTCGGGTCTTGCGACGGCGAATGCCCCGTCCACTGGAACTTCTCAAGATCGTAGTAAATCGGGTAGCTCAGGTCCGATGCGGAAACGCCCAGTTCCTTGAGATAGCGGACTACCGTGCGGCCTTCCGCCGCGCCTTCGGATGCGTTCGCCGCATAGGAATACAGATAGATGCCGAAGGGAATGCCCAACCGCTTGCACTGCTGGATGTTGTAGGCAGCCGTGGAATCCATCGGATTGTCCCAACCATAACCCACGCGAATGATGGCGCCTTGCACGCCGGACGCCTTGACCGCCGCCCAGTCGATGGTCTTCTGAAACACGGAGACATCGACCATGAACTTGGCGTTCGTGATGGCAGCGGAACCATCGTGATTGTAAATCGTGGAGCCGTTCCAGTACGCACCCCAGGAATTGCCCTGATATGAGGCGTTCTGCGCCACAGCGGTGCCTTCGTCCGCGGTGCCTTCGTCTGCTATGCCTTCATCCGCCGTGCCTTCATCCGCGACGGTTGACGCTGTTGCCGTCGCGTCATCGGCGATCTGCTCGCGCGCCTCGCCTACGGAAAGCGGCGTGTAATGCGTGCCGCCGGTTGCCGCCAGCGGGTCCGGCGGGGTATCTTCCGTGCCTACGATCTGCGGGTCGGTGATCTGCTCGCCCGTCTGCACATCCAACGCCGTGCCATCGTCCGTTACCGCCACGGATGGCGACGTCAGTGTGGCGTCATCGGGAATCGACGCGCTGATGGAGGTCGGCAGCTCCTGGGAGCCCGTGGAATCGGCGGCGGATTGATTCACCGTGCCCGAAGCGATGGAGTTGAGCGCCGCGAGGTCACCGGACTGCGCCGCGGTCGTGCTGCTCGTAACCGCGCTGTTCGCAGCCAAGACAGCGGAACGCATCTGCGTTGCGGCCACGGCCCCCGACGCGAGCGTCGCCACCGCCACTGCGAGCGCCTCCGTGCGCCTAATCCAAGCGAATGCAGCATGCCGCAAGTTGCCGCCATGCGAGCCGCCACGCTGGAAATTACGAGAATCGATAGGATTCGTCGGCCTCAAGTTCATAACACTTCGCTTCCCGTGAATACCGTGCCTGGCGCAAAAATACAGCGCAACGCAACCCGCTGCAGCGCCGTGACGCCCAGTGCACTCTTTGCGAAACAATTATGCCATGAACGGCGGAGCGACACCCATGATTTGACAAATGGGCGATTCCTCCTATGCAGAATCAGTGGGTAGCACCAAGCATCCAGTGCTGCCCGCCACGCTTTCAGTGCTGCCGTGCCACGTCCACGGCCTTGAGCAGCAAGCGTTTGCCCTTGCTGCGCACCCGCGCCTTCACCGAGTTGGCGCGCTCCGCCTGACTGACCTTGCGCTTCGCCTCGCGCTTGCTCGCCTGCTCGATGCGCGCCTTCAGCGCCTCCGCGCGTTCGCCCTCCACCTGGGCATCCACGGCGCGCATCCACTCGAAATCACGCATAGCCAGCGGCTGTGCGCCTTCATCAATCAGCGAAGCGGCACGGTCTTCTTCCCCCACGCCGTCAGCGGGCTTCTGCGACATCGCTGCATCCCCACACATACGCACATATCCTTCCCATGCAGAAAGCACCCCATTGCGGTCCATGTCGCCGAGCGACAGACCATGCTCATCAAGATACACCGACCGCCTGCCCCAGGCATACGCCGCCACATAACCGGCGACGGCGTCGCCCCACACCTGCCGGATCTGGGGAAAGGCCGCCTCGCCATCCTCGAGCGACAGCCTCGCCGACCAATTGTCCGCCAGCAGATCGTGCACATAATGCGCGAAATCGCGAGCGCACGCCTTGGCATCCGGGTCCTTGGCGGTGCGGGCGAAATCCAGCACCGCGTCGAGCGTGCGACGCATGCCCTGCAGGCTCGCGCCGAACTTCTCGGCGGTGGCGCTTCCCGCGCTGGAGATGCCCGTGCCGAACGTGTAGTTGAGTGCGTGATAGTCCATCATGTAGTCCATCGACTCGGCGCATTGCGCCAGCACGAAGAACTCGTAGGCGTCCTCGAGGCGGCCGAGCGACGCGTCCGTCATCTGTGCGAACGCGGCACGTGCCATGTCGCCGCGGTACGCGCAGTCCACCACGCTCCACGTGGCGCGATTTTGCCATTCGTGAGAGAACACGGACCGCAGCACGTCCGCACCGGTCTGCCGCCCCACCGACACGTTGAGGTTGCTTTCCACTTGCTTCGCCAGCTGCTCGTTCGCCTGGTCGCTGGCGACGGCGGTCAGCCCGAACCGCAGGATGTCGGTCTTGCGCTCGTCCATCGCAGCGGTGAGGCGTTGCACCGCATCGGGATCCAGGGTGTCGTCACCGTCAAGAAACAGCACGTATTCGCCCTTCGTGGCAGCGATGCCGGTGTGGCGCGCCAGATGGGCGCCGCCGTTCTCGCTGCGTTCGATGACGTGGAACCGCGCATCGTTGCTCACCGTGTCGTTGATGACGCTCAGCGTGGAGTCCGTGCTGTGGTCGTCCACCACGATCGCTTCGAAATCGGCGGAGGTCTGCTCCATCACGCTGGTGAGCGCGTGCTCGATCTGCGTCTGCTGGTTGTAGGCGATGACGACGATGGACATGCGCGGAGCACTCGGTGCAGTAGGAACGCCAGGCTCTGGTGACGGCTTGGCGGCTTCCTCATGCGCTTCATGCGCATTCTTTTTCACGGCGCCATCCTTAACGACTTGCGTGGCTCCGGCCGGCGTGCTGCCGGTCGGCGTGATATCGGTCGGCGTGGTTTCAGGCTGGGCGGACTGCTGGGGCATTGCGGTTCCTCCGTTTCGCTATGCCCACCACGATACTCGTCGCTGTTTGCACGCATCAACCGCCAGGCACTCTTCTACCAAATTTGAGTGCCTCAGGGACGCCGCGTATTGTGAGAAAGTATTGCGGAAGCGGATGGATTTGGTTCGCAAGATTTGTCGTGGGAATTTCTCACGGGATTTCTCGCAGGGATTTCTTCAACGGGCCTTCGACCCAGTGCAGGAGGAGAACATGGCCACGATTGCGATTTTTGCGCCACGCCACGGCGACACCATTGAGGTGGGGGGCGCGCCGCTGTACCTGCCCTCCACGCCGCTGGAGGTGGGCGCCGCGCTTGAGCCGTGCAACACGGTCATTGCGACCCTGCGAGATGACGAGGACGCAGAAGGCAAGGGTACGGACGACAAGGGTGCGGACAGCAAGGACGCCGCCGATTCGCTCTCCGCGCAGTACCAGTCCTATGGCGAGTACACCGCCACGTACTGGGCGTGGAAGCATGCGGATGCTGACTTCATCGGCATTGCCGCGCCCGACCGTCCGTTCCTGTTGCCGGGCATCGACTGGCATGCCACCGCGCAAGAGGCGCGGGAAGAAGCCGAGGCCGCCATCGCCTCCCATGATTTCGTAGCGTTCGCGAACGGTGCTGGCAGCGAAGCGGGCGCTGGCTCCAATGCCGCTGAAGACGCCGCGAGCACTGGCACGAGCGTCTACCAGCAGTATTGCGAGGCACCGCACCATCACGCGATCGACCTGGACACGTGCCTTGCCATCATGCAAACCCAGCACCCCACGGTGTGGACGAGCGCACGGCGGTATCTCAAACAAAGCCGCTCGTACTCCGGGTATGCAGTGATTATGCGACGTGAGCTGTTCGCCGATTATTGCGAGTTCCTGTTTTCGGTGCTCGCCCAGCACGCCGCGCTGTGCGACACGTCGCATTACCCGCAGACGGAGCGCGCCACCGCGCGATTCCTGGGCGATGTGCTCACCGGCGTCTATGTGGACTTCCTGCTGCGCACCGGGCACAAGGGGCTGCTGCTGGATGCGCCGGGTGAGGCATCGGGCACGGCGGCAAGCGGTAATGGCGCAGATGGCGGCAATCAGACGAACGGCGGCAATCAGGAACCCGTGCATGCGTCCGACGCTGCTGCTGTCTCCGCCGTTTCCGCCGCCTCCACAGCTGTTTCTGCCACCTCCCCCATCCCCGCTCCGGAACTGCCCGGCAGCGAGTTCACGCCGATGGGCCTGGGCGAGCTGCGCGAGCATGTGAAGCTCGACGTGCGCATCGACGACGCCCACGCGAGCGCCTTCACCCATGTGACGCGTGGCGGCGGCAAAATCTTCGGTCTGCTCACGCCCGGCGCCGCCCTACGCAGCGCCACACTCAGCGTGCGGGCGCAAACCGCCTCCGGCATGCCCGCACCGGCAAAAATCGTGCAATCGCCCCACGGGCCGGCGCTCGTGCTCGCCGAGCTTGGCCAGAACCAAACGGTGACGCTCACCGCGCTGCGCCGTGGCGAGATTACCGCCATCCAGCGCATCCCCATCGACGCGGAGGCCATCAAGCTGCGGTCGCGCGTGCATGTGCTGCGCAAGGATGGCATTTCGCTCGCGCTGCGTCGCTGCGACGAAGGGCACCTGCCGGGAGACGCGAAGGTGTATCTCGATTCCATCGTGGACGGCTACGACGGCGCCGACATCGTGCGCGGCCATGTGGCAATCCCGGTGCACGACGCCACGGAGGAGCACGCCTACGTGGAGGTGACGGCGCTGGATTCCACCGGTGTGCCGTTCGGCATCGCCGACTGGGTGTGCATGGGGGACCATGTGGACGATTCGCCCAACTACCCCGGCCTGCGCGTGCGCACCGTGTCTTTCTCGGTGCGCACGCCTGTGGATGCGCCGTTCTACATCTGGGCGCACTTCCCCGACGCGGATTGCCAGGACGGCTTCCAGCTGTTCGATGCCGTCGCCGTCTCGTCGGTGCGCAGCAATTGGGTGGATTACACTCGCGCCGCGAGCTTCGAGCCGAACTACGACCCGTGGCTGCGCGCGCACCAGCAGAACACCCCGGAGGAGCTCGCGCTGCAGCGTGCCGCCACGTTCGCGCATTTGGAGGGGCGGCCTGGTGCACACGCAAGCGCGCAAACCGACGCGCACGCGGGCAAGCGGCCGCTGTATTCGTTCGTCGTGCCCATGCATGGTGGCGCCACGCCTGCCGACCTGCGGCGCATGGCGAATTCCGTGATGGAGCAGAGCTACGAGGATTGGGAACTGCTGCTCGTGGGTGCGGCGGCGGATAGCGCACGGGACGCTGCGAAGCCGGCGAGCGCCGCTCGCATGGACGAAGACATCGCCAAGCTGCTCAATCACGACCACCGCGTGCGCACCGTGGATGCCACCGAGCCGCTTTCCGCGGCCCAGACGATGGCCCACGGCATCGCTGCCGCCAGGGGTGATTTCATCATCACGCTCGGTCTGCAGGACTTCGTGGAGCCGCGCATGCTCTACACCTATACCCGCGCGCTCGACACCGACCCCGCGCTCGATGTGATCTATGGTGACGAGGATCAGTTCGAGATCGCCGCCGAGCCTGGCGCGCAGCCCTCGTTCCACGACGGGCAGATCAAGACGGATTGGAATCCCGACATGTTCATTGCTCGTGACATCGTGGGGCATTCCGTCGCTATCAGGAGGGATACGATAGTCCACGCCCTTGCGGCGGCGGATGCCGCGACGGAAAGTGCTGCGGTGGAAGGTGCTGCGGCGGCGGATGCCGCGCCCACCCCGCTGACCGCCGATGCCGTGCAATCATGGCTGGATGCCGGTTTCGCCGATGCCGAGGCCCAGGCGGTGGATGCCGATGAGACGCTGGCGCGGTGGAATCTGTCGTATCGCGCGACCGAGGCGACCGAGCACATCACCCATGTGCCGCAGGTGCTCTACCACTGGCGCGGCGGGCATGATACGTCGCTCGCCGAGCCGGATTCCCCGGAACATGAGACGATGCGCGCCCTCGTGCAGGCGCATCTCGACCGTCTCGCCGCGCAGCACAAGCTTGTGACGGCGGAGGGTGACGCGCTCCACGCGGTTGCCGTGGATGCGCCGCGCGCGCCGGGGCGCTTTGCTGCGCATTACGACATCGTGAAGAAGGGCATTGCGGGGACGGACCTCGCGGAAAAGGCCGCAGCGAAGACGGCCGGCGCAGGCGAGGCTGCACAGGCGCCCGCCACCCCGGCGGAAATTCGCGCCACCTACCCGCTCGTCTCCATCGTGATTCCCAACAAGGACGCCGCTGACGTGCTGAATCGTTGCATCACTTCGATTCTCAAACTCACGACGTATCCCAATTACGAAATCGTGATTGTGGAAAACAACAGCACCGAGCAGCAGACCTTCGACTACTACGACATGCTCGAACGCCTCGATCCGCGCATCCACGTGACGCGCGACACCGAAGTGCACGGGTTCAACTTCTCGCAGATCTGCAATTGGGGCGTGCAGCACTCCCACGGCGAGTACATCCTGCTGCTCAACAACGACACGGAGGTCATGACCCACGAGTGGATCGAGCTGTTGCTCGGCCCCTGCCAGCGTGCGGACGTGGGCATCGTGGGCGCCGAGCTGCTCTACCCCGACAGCGCGATTCAGCACGCTGGCGTGGCGGCTGCGGATTCCGGCCCCGCGCACCAGTACATGCAGCTTGCCAGCACCTACCCGGGCAACATGCAGGAGACGATGCTCACCCGCGATCTCGCGGCGGTGACCGGCGCGTGCATGATCGTGAGCCGCGCGGATTACGACGCGGTGGGTGGCTATGACGAGGGGCTCGCCGTCAACTACAACGACGTGGACTTCTGCATGCGCATGCTGGCGCATGGCAAGCGCGTGGTCTACTGCCCCGAGGCGCGGCTGCACCACTACGAGTCCGTGTCGCGTGGGTTTGCCACGACGACCGCCAAGCAGCTCGCGTTCCTGCGCGAGCGCGGGCAGTTCATGGCGCGGTGGCCGCAGATGTACGACCTCAGCTGCGCACCGTTCACCAGCACGAACCTGCGCCCCGGCGTGTACTCGGCGGTCAACAACGAGCTGGCACGGCCGCAGATGTGGTGAGACGGATCGGGACCGCGCGCATCCCGCCGCGTCGGCACATCGCGATGTTGAATCGCAACGCGCGATTTCACGCCGCGACACGCGGTTGCGCGATGGCGGGATGTGCGGTATCTTTATCAAGTTGCTTGCCGAGCGGCTCTGAAGTTGCGGCTTCGAAGGTGCAAGGCAGTCAGCAATAACTCAATGGAGGATTCGCCTAGTGGTCTATGGCGCACGCTTGGAAAGCGTGTTGGGTGCAAGCCCTCACGAGTTCAAATCTCGTATCCTCCGCCACCAGCCGGGACGCTTGGAAACCAAGCCTCCCGGCTTTTTGTTTGTTTGGAACCAGGCAGTTCAGATTCGGGCACCCCAGCGCACACAACCCCAAGCCCGGCAGCTCACCCTCTGCCCGACTTGGCATTATGGCCAGCATTTTGGCGAATCTGGGCTGGGATGCTGACCGAAAGCCCAAGTTGGGCGGCTAGCGCCGCGCCCGCTGCGCGCTCCGCTGCCCCGCCTGGCTGCGCCCGCCTCCGCCGCGCGGCTAGCGCCGGGCTGCGCGCAGCGGGCGCTCTTGCCAGCGCTCCCTGAGCACGCAGTACCCGCCGAACGCCACGAGCCACACGATGCCGGCGATCGCCGGGCCGCGCGTGGAGGAATCAAGGAACAGCGTCACGTAGATGAACACGAAGAACGCAATCGCCAGGGTGTTGGTCACGCGCCAGGCGGGCATCACGAAGCCGTCCGGCATGAAGTCCGCGCTGCGGCGGTAGCGGCGGTGCGCCACCATCGTGAGGATGTAGATGAACAGGATCACCGCGCTCGATGCCGACGAAAACAGCACGAACGCGCCTTTCACGCCGGGGATTGCGTTGATGATGGGCGAGAGCACGATGAGCGCCGCCGACGCAATAATCGCACGCGCCGGCACCTGGCGGCGCGAGACCACGCCAAGCTTGCCCAGCGTGGGCGAGGGCGAATCCTGCGCGAGCTGGTAGAGGTGCCGCCCCGCCGAGTAGAGCAGCGAGTTGAGCGCGCTGGCGGCGGCGGTGATGACCACGAAGAACACGAGCGCCGACGCCCAGTTGAGCCCCGCGTAGCGGAACACCATGATGAACGGCGAGGCGAACGAGCCGTCCGCGTTCGGCTGGAAGCTGCGCCACGGCACGATTACCATGATCGCCACGAGCGCACCCACATAGAAAATGAGCACGCGCACGATGATCTCGTTGATCGCCTTGGGCAGCACCTGGCGCGGGTTGCGCGTCTCAGACACCGTGACGCCCACGAACTCGATCATCTCGTAGGCGAAGAACACCATCTGGAAGCTCATGAGGAACGCGAGCCAGCCGTTCGGCGCGATCTGGACGCCGTCGATGAGGTTGTGGATCGTGGCAGAACCCGCGGGCGACGGGGCGTCCTGCCCGGGAATGGTGACCGAACTGTAGTGGTAGCCGATCGCGACCATGACGATGGCGGTCACGATCATGGCGCAGATGAGCGTGATCTTGATCATGGAGAACCAGAACTCCACCTCGCCGAACACCTCGACCGCAATGAGGTTCACGCCGGTGAGCACCACGAGGAATCCCAGCTCGATGAGCCACTTCCATGCCGAAAGGTCGATGCCGAACGTGGCGAAGAACGTGACGAAATAGGTGCTCACGGCGGTGATCTCGGTCATGCCGAGCAGCACGAGCACGATCCAGTACGACCATCCGGCAAACTTGCCCCACCCGTAGCCCAGGTAGCGGTGGATGAAATTGATGAACGTGTGCTGGCTGGGGTCGCGGTACATGAGCTCGCCGATGGCGCGCATGAGCAGGAACATGATGCCGCCCACCGCGATGTACACGAAGATGATGCTGGGCCCCGTGAGGCTGATCGAGCGGCCGGAGCCGAGGAACAGGCCGGTGCCGATGGTGCCGCCGATCGCGATGAACTGCACGTGACGGTTCTTGAGGCCGCGCTTCATGGAGTTGGACGAGTCGAGGTCCGCGAGGTCGGTGGACGGGGTGGCGGGCTGGTTGCTGCCAGGCTGGGCGGTTGCGGGCTGGGCAGTTGCGGGCTGGGCAGTTGCGGGCTGATTGCTGGCATCGCGATTGCTGCCAGGATGATTGCTGCCGTGCTGATTCGCAGCGTTCTGATGGGCAGGCTCGTGAAAATCGGAGTGCGAAGACTGAGAAGACATAATAACCGCCACTCTACCGCCGCATATCGATGATTGGGAATGATTGCGGGCCGCCCGCTTTCGAGCGCGGATGGTACGGTACTCAACGGAGGGTCAGTCGCGCAACACGCCGCGAATCGCACGCCGCACGCCACCGACCGCACAATCTTGCAAGGAGCCCCATTGAGCACGCTGACACAGCAATCCGCACCCCGTGACGCAGCATCCGATGCCAAGGCATCCACGTCACCAGCGTCGTTCGCAACGCCTGAGCCTCCTGTGGCAGCTGCGCAATCCGCAACATCCGCGCAAACCGCGCAAACCGAAACGTCAGCGCCGTCAGCACCATCTGCGCGAACCCGCATGCGGCGGCATACCGCGCTGCTGTGGATTATCGCGGTCATCGTGATCGCGGCGCTGGAGGTCGGTGTGTTCAACCTCGCGCATTGGCGCACCACGCACACGCCCGCCATCACCAGCGGCACCGCGGTGATCGGCAAGGGCCTCGCCCCCACGGACGGCACGGCGGCGACGAGCGCCACCGGCACGTTCACGATCAGCGATCCGGACACCGCCACGATCGACATCCCGATCGCCAACGCCACGGACGGCGGCGCGGCAGAATTGCAGAGCATCCGCCTGGCGCCCACCTCGGACAGCTGGCAAAGCGCCACCGCCGAGTTCTACACGACCTCCGATACCGCGGATTCTGATACCTCAGATTCCAATACCGCGAACTCCACTTCATCCTCTCAATCCGACTCCACAAACTCCGATACCACAGACTCCACATCCGATACCTCGAAAACCGATACCTCAAACTCCACCACCACCAAATCCACCACCACGGACTCCTTCTCGTGGCGCAACCTCGGCGCGGGCGTGTGGACCGACAACGAACGCACGCTCACCTACACGAAGCTGCCCTCCACGCAATACATCCTCGCCGGGCAGAAGAGCGACAACAACCGCACGAGCACGTGGCTGCGCATCAGCTTCAGCAAGGAATCCGCGGGTACCACGGTGAGCCTGTCGGCGATCGAGCTCAACCCCACGGTGCCGATGTTCTTCTCGCTGCCGCGCGTGCTCATCATGCTCGCGGTGGCGACGTTCCTCATCTGCTTCCGCCCCGGCTCGGTGCTGTGGCGCCGCGAGCTCGACATCACGAGCCGCGGGCACAAGGTGAGCCTCGCGGTGTTCATCGTGGTGCAGTCCGCGGTGTTGCTCGTCGTGAGCCAGCTGACGGGCGGCGCGTTCGTGGGTCACGGCATCAACTTCGGCTGGGGCTTCCAGCACTGGTTCGACCCGCTGCAATACCAGCGCCTCGGCGACGCGCTGCTCCACGGCCACACGTGGCTGGACCTCCAGGTCGACAATTCGCTCCAAGCGATGAGCAACCCCTACGATTTCGAGCAACGGCAGGCGCTCAACCGCAGCACCGGCGCCGTGTATTACTGGGATCACGCCTACTTCCAGGGCAAGTATTACTGCTACTTCGGCGTGCTGCCGGCGGTGTTCCTCTTCGCGCCGTTCCAGCTCGTCACAGGGCATTGGCTGCCCACGTGGGCGGCGTCGTGGCTGCTGGCGGTGGGATTCACCATCTTCGGCGCGCTGCTCGCTTCGAAATTCGTAGCGCGCTACTTCCCGCACGCCTCGCAGGCGATGGCGTGGATGGCGCTGCTCACGCTCATGGTGGCGAACAGCATGTGGTATTACGTGTTCGCGCCGTCGTTCTACGGCATTCCGATGCTCATGTCGATGACGCTCACCGCCGCCGCCCTGTATTTCTGGGTGAGCGCGCGACGCGATGCCGCGACCGGCAAATGGGCGGGTGGTGCGAAGTTCGCAGCGCGTGGCAGCGCAGCCGACACCGCGACTGCTACCGCCGCCTCCCCCGCCACGAAGCTCTCCGCATGGCGCGTGGTGCTTGGCTCCGTGCTCATGACGATGAACGTCGGCAGCCGCCCGCAGTTCGCCATCGCGTTCCTGCTTGCGTTCCCGATCTTCTGGCACGAGATCCGCCACACGCGGCAGCTGTTCTCACGCAGCAGCTGGCGGCTCACGCTCGCGGCGGAGCTCGGCGCGCTGCTCGTGCTCGTGCCGCTGCTGGGCTACAACGCCGTGCGTTTCGGCTCGCTGCTCGACTTTGGCTCGGACTACAACCTGACCGCCTACGACATGACGAACCAGCGCCCCTCGCGCTACCTCATGCCGGCGGCGCTGTTCGTGCAGCTGTTCCAGCCGGCGGCGATCAGCCCGCGCTTCCCGTTCGTGCAGACCACCGACAACGCGCTGCCCCTGCCGTGCGAGCCGTCGCTGGGCGGCATCTTCGCCATCGTGCCGTTCACGGTGCTGGCGCTGGGCTTCTGGATGATGCGCCGGCAGCTCAAGGCGCACCGCGTGTGGGGCTTCACCGTGCTGTGCCTCGCACTGGCGGCGCTGGCGCTCGTGTTTGACACGTCGATCGGCGGCGTGAACAACCGCTACTACGGCGACTACGCACACCTCATCGCCCTCGCGGCGATCTGCGTGGCACTGTGCCTCGAGGAGCAGCTGCGCGGGGCGAGGGCCGGCGTTGGGCGCGAAGCTGGGCACGTTACTGCACGCAAAACCAACGACGCGGCTAACAACGACACTGGCGGCGCGGACTTCCGCGGCAACCTGCGCGATGACGTGACCGCCACCTGCGTCACGCCCGCCTCTCGTATTTACGCGGTGGTGATCGCCGCAATGGTGCTGTTCGCGCTGTACATGGTGTTCGCCGGCTTCTTCGCCACCGGTCGCTACGAGGCCCTCACCTACCGAAACCCCGTGCTCTTCGCCTATGTGCAAAGCTGGTTCGCCGGCCTGTGCATGTAGAGGGTGCGCCGGTTATCGCCGTGCCGCGCAGGGCACGCGGCAAAGGGCTTGCGGGCAGATTGCGAATGGATTAGAGCGATTCATCTTGTGCATATTACAAACAGATACGAACGGATTATGAACATGAATAATCAGGTTATTGACAATCAAACATCTGATTGTGTTCGTTTACGTTCAGATGTTGCGGATTCATCCGCATTGGCATCCACCCCAGAATCAAAGCCAGCGGCAGCGCCAGAAGCGGGGGCGACACACACACAACCACATCGCACCGCCCATCAGCACGGCGTTGACATCTGGGCGCTTATTGCCGCCCTGCTGATCGTCGCGCCCGCTGCGTGGGGCGACTATGTGCGGCGGGTGTTTGGCACGGGCAACGGCGGCGATACCTGGCGCCTGAGCCCTTGGTATTGGCCGGTCACTGCATTGTGGACGATTGCGCTCATTGCAGCGCTCTATCTTGCACTGCACTGGCTGTTTCGCAGCCTGAACCGCGCGAACGCAAGGCTTTCAGCCGGCTTTGCATCAAACGCCACAGATTGCGAAAGTACAACCATTGGTTCCAAGAAAGCCAGCACAACTCCCTCCACGATTTCGATGACCACCGCAGAAGCCGATGCGATCAGCAATACAGACGAATCACCTGAGCCCAGCCTGCAGTCATCCAATCACCGCCGCTTCTCTCGCCTCCGCCACTTCCGCGCACGCCATCCGTTTTGTGCACAGTTTGTGTTCATCTGTGCATGCTGGCTGCCGTATGTGATCATCCGATTCCCAGGCAACCTGGACCCCGACACCCAATGGCAGCTGCTGCAGTACTACGGGCTCGCCGCCCGCACCGACCAGCACCCGTGGTTCGACACCCTTGTGTTCGGCACGGTCTGGCGGCTCGGCGGCGCACTCGGTTCGTATGCATGGGCGCTGTTCCTGTACGAAATTGCACAGATGGCATGCACTGCGTGCACGTTTGCGCTCTGTGTGCACTGGATGCGGCGTATCGGCATCCCGCGCAGGATACAACGTTTCACCCTCCTGTTTGCAGCGCTGTACCCCGTCGTGCCGCTCTTTGCCCAGACGATGGCGAAAGACATGCTCTTCGGCTGGCCGTATGTGCTGTTCCTGCTGTGCCTCGCCGAGGCGGCCCGCACTCACGGCGCCGCGTTCGCCTCGCGCCGCTTCGCCGCCGCGTTCTTCGCCGTGATGTGCCTCATGATGCTCACCAAGAAGACCGGCATCTACATCGCCCTCGGCTCGTGCGCGGTGCTGGTTGCCTACATATGGTGGTGGCAGCGGCGCGAGAGGCGCGGCGCCGCCCACTCCCGTACCAGTTCCCGTGCTCTGCCCCGCGCCGTCGCCATCATGATCGCCGCCATTCTACTCATCGGCGGCATCTGGCAGCACGCCGCCATCCCCGCGATGGGCATCGCGCCCAGCCCCAGCAAGGAGAGGATGAGCGTGGTCACCCAGTCCACCGCGCTGTATGTCCGTTGGCACGGCGCCGAGATGAGTGACTCCGATTGGGAAATCGTGCACAGCGTGTTCAAAGATGCACAGGACCTAAGCACTGTGTACGACCCCTACCGCGCCGACGCCACCAAGGACCGCTGGATCAGCGACGCCCCATCCGCCGCCAAGCAGCGCTTCCTGCGCTGGTACGCGGGCGTGATGCTGCGCAATCCCGGCATGTTCTTCATCTCATGGGCAGCCAACACCCTGCCGCTCATCTACCCCGACACCACCACGCAAGGCGATGAGTCCTACGTGAGCTACCGCAACAACCTGCCGCAGCGCCCTGGTGCAGGGAACAGTGACGCTACGGGTGGCAGCACCGCCAATTCCACGGTTTCCGATGCCGCCGATTCCGGCACCGCCAGCACCGCCGCCGACCCCATCGGCAACGAGAACTTCCTCGTCGGCATGACCGGCGACACCAGCGCGGCGAGCCTCGCCCGTGTGCAGTCGCTCATGCGCAGCGCCTACCGCCCCGCGTGGGCGGCACGCATCGCCGATGGATTCGATGCGGTCTACGCCTGGCTCGAGCACTACGCGCCGGTGCTGTTCATCAAGGCGACCTTCACCACATGGATTCCGCTCATCTGCGCCGCCTACTGCCTGCGCCGCCGCAGCGGGCTGGGTCTCGTGATGCTCGTGCCCACCTTCATCACCCTCGCCACGCTCGCCGCCGCCCCCATCGTGCTCCCCCGCTACCTCGTAGCCAGCGTCTACGCGCTGCCGATGGTACTAGCCGCCACGGCAACGAATCCCAGCAAGGATCGAGCGCTTCGCTAATGCGAGTCCTCACAGGTGGATGGTTGGGCATGCCATGCTGGACACACTCAAGGCCGTTCGGCCAAGCCTACGGTCCAGCATGGCATGCCCCGCCCTCCCGTAATGCGATCCGATAAACCGACCCCGCTGTCATGCCCCGCACGTTGACCGACACCCTCTGAGAATTCTTGGTATGCGCAACGAAGCCGAGTTCTAGCGCCTCGCAGTACCTGAATCTATGACAATCTTCGTCGATTCCAGAAAATCAGAGATTTTTGTTCGATTTTTTGTGTCTTTTTCTCTGATTCTCTCGAAATCAGGTGCCATTTTGCCTGAGAATTCGAAATCGGCAATATCCGCAGGCATTTTGGTACTTCGGGCCTTATCAGTTGAATTGCACCAGCACGAAATCACGCTTCAAGCCCCGAGTAGCGCGCGGATTCGCGCCCTCCAACCAGGTCGGGCGGGGCATATGATGCGGGACCGTAAGCCTGGCCGAGCGGCCTTGAGCGTGTCCCGCATCATATGCCCCG
>JAQXZM010000049.1 GCA_029227215.1 Bifidobacteriaceae bacterium
CGGCGGCGATTCCGGCGCCACCGCGGGCGATGCCGACAAGGCGACCACCGCCAACAACAACGGATCGGCCTCCAGCGATTCCAGCGGCACGTCCAGCAGCGGCGATGCCAGCTCGTCGCAATCGAACGGTTCGAGTGATTCGAGTAGCTCGAGCTCCAGCGGTTCGAGTACCAGCAGTTCGTCGAGCAGCCCGTCCGCCAGCCCGTCCGCTGGCAGCAGCTCCGGCAGTTCCAGCAGCTCCTCCGGTTCGCAATCCGACAGCCAGTCGAGCACCGCACTGAAGCAAGCGATCGATGACGCCAACCAAGCGCTCAACGATGCCGACCAGGCGATGAAGGACGGCGATTGGTCGGCCTACGGGCAGGCCCAGCAGAAGCTCAAGGACGCTTTGGCGAAGGCGACCGAAGAGGAGTCGAAGCTCAATGGCCAGTGATGTGCGTGGTGACGGCAGGGGGAATGGCATGGGGCGCGGTTCCGGTGATTCCGCGCCGCAGACGCCTCCAGCCTCGCATGCTCAGGCCTCGCAGTCCCCGTCGCCACGCCCCAGGCCGGCATATGAAGTGCGTGATGCTCGCGTGGGCGACATGCACTCCATCACCGCGATCTATAACGAGGCGATACGCCAAGGCGACGCGACGAGCGACATCGACGAGCGCACATTCGAACAGCGCATCGAATGGATGGGCTCCCACCAGCCGCGCTCGCAATACCCGGTCGTCGTCATCACATGCAACGGCGCGGTCATCGGTTTCGGATCCCTGAGCCGGTACCGCCCGCGCGCCGGGTATGACGGCGTCGCGGAGCTGAGCTATTACATCGGCGGCTACTGGCGGGGCCAGGGTGCCGGCACGGTGCTCGTTGGCTGGCTGCTCGACGCCGCCCGCCGACGCGGCTACCGCATGGCGGTGAGCGTCATCTTCACCAGGAACGAAGGCTCCACCGCGCTCATGCGCAAGTTCGGCTTCACTCGGTTCGGCGTGCTCCCGGCGGGCGTGGTGAACAACGGCGTGGCTCTCGACGTGGCGTACTGGTACAAGAACCTGTGACGCTTGGCCTTGCAATTCTCACCCTGTCGCCATGTGACCAGATGACCATGTGCCCGTGTGACCACGTGACCATGCGGCCCTAACCCGCATGGCTCCGCAATTCTTCATCCTGCGACTCTCGCCCGGCCGCCTTGGTCACGACAGGTCCTCGTCCTCCGGGTCTCCCAGCAGCATGTGCTCCACGGCATCGACCGCCAAGAGCAGCACGCCGGTGGCGATGATGATGGCAAACGCCGCCACGAAGATGAGCGGCGTGCGGAACGAGTTGTACGCCATCTGCAGCCAGATGCCCAGGCCCTTGCGCGCACCCAGGTACTCCGCCGTCGTGGCGGTGGCGAGCGTGTAGGCGGCGGAGATGCGGATGCCGCCGAAAATCTGACGCGCTGCCACGCGCAGCTTCACATGCCACAGCGTCCATGCCCGGCTCGCGCCACAGGTGAGCGCCACGTCTTCGTAGAAGCGCGGCACGCCATCCAACCCGCGCACCGTCTGCACGGCGATGGGGAAGAGCCCGAAGATCGCCGTGAGCACCACCTTGCCGGTCGGCTCGAAGCCGAACCAGATGAGGAACATCGGGGCGATGGCGATGAGCGGCAGCGTCTGCGCCGCCGTGAGGTAGGGCAGCAGCGTGGCGTGGAGCAGACGCGAGCAATGGAACCCCACACCGAGCAGCACGCCTGCCACGATGGCGATGGCAAAACCAAGGATGCCTTCGGTGAGCGTGACTTGCAGCGCCGGCCACAGCGTGTGCCAGGACTTGCCCGCCGCCTGGGCGATGGCAAGAGGGGAGGGCATGAGGGTGGATGGCACGTGTGCCGCGTCCGTCCACACCTGCCACACGAGAAGGATCACGATGCCAGTCGCCACCGTCGTCATCGCATGGGCGAGGCGGCGGGGAAGATGGTGATGCTGCGGCGTGGTGGACGGATGTGTGGCGGATGTCTGCGCGGCGGACGAATGAGAATGCAATGTCACGAATACACCTTTCCGGGCCGCGCGGCGGGTAAGGTGAGGAGTCCCGCTCCGACCGGCCCCAGCAGTGCCAAGGCACCGGATGCCCCCATCATAGCGTGCGGCATGGCGTGGAGTGCGGCCAGGTATGGGGCGCAGCATGGACCGCGGCATGGGGCGTTGCATGGGATGCGCGCCGCGGTATAGTGGCTCATGGCGACGTGTGGCAAACCGCCGGACGGTCTGCAAGCATAGGGCTTTGCAGGCGCGGCGGGGGCGTCGCCGGCGCTCCCGGTCCCTGGTGCTTTCTCTGGCCGGCCCCGGCGCATCCCAGAGAAAGCAGCACCGTCGAATTCGTTGCAACGGGATGCATGGCATGCGATTGCATGCCGATGGATTCCATGCACGGGATTCCATACGCTGGATTCCATACGCTGGATTCCACCCGCACATGTGTTTGGTTTCCTGCAAGACCTTGCGCATCCATCGCACCGATTCGACCGCAACCCGATATCAGAGGAACTAGGGAATGCCTTCCTTCATGCCAATCCAGCCGCATCACGCGCACTCGTCCCATCAAGCCTATGCCACCGCCAGCGCCTTCCGCACCATCTCGCATCACGCCGCCCGTGCCGCTCGCACCATCGCGGCAGGCCTTGCCATCGCGGCGCTCGCCCTCACCTCCGGCTGCTCCGGGGCTGGCAGCACCGACGCAGGCTCCGGCAGCTCCGGACTGCGCAAAGTGACGTTCATGCTCTCGTGGGCGCCAGACACCAATCACATCGGCGTCTACGTCGCCAAGGACCGCGGCTACTTCGCGCAAGCGGGCCTGGACGTCGACATCATCGCCGTCTCGCAGGCAGGCGCCGAGCAGGCAGTGCAGAACGGCCAGGCGGATTTCGCGCTGTCGAACCTCACGAACGTCGCCGACTACAGCGTCAAGGGCGCCCAGCTCACCGAAGTGCTCCAGGTGCAGCAAAAGCCCAGCGCCATCTGGTGCGCGCTCGCTTCCAACACCGCCATCACCCGCCCCAAGGACCTCGATGGCAAGACCTTCGCCACGTTCGGCTCCAACGAGGATGACGCGGTCATCAAGGCGATGATCCGCAACGACGGCGGGCAGGGCACGTTCGACAAGGTGACCGTGGGCACCTCCACGTTCCAGACGCTGAGCAGCGGCCAGGCGGATTTCGGCGGGTTCTACGCCACCTGGGAAGGCGTGCAGGCCAAGCTCAACGGTCCGCAGCTCAATTGCTTCACCGAGCCTGACTATGGCATTCCCGGCAACGCGGACTCGATCGGCGTCATCACGTCGAACGCCACGATCTCCTCCGACCCCGACCTCGTCAAGGCCTTCGTGCAAGCGACCCAGCGCGGCTACGAGTATGCCTACGCCAACCCCGATGACGCGGCGGGAATACTGGTCAAAGGCGCCGCCGACGCCAATCTGGACGAGACCTTCGTCAAGGAAAGCATGAAGACGATCGTTGACGGCCAGTATTGGGGCGATCGTGACGCGATCGTGAACGGCACCGCGCGCATCGGCGACATCGACTTCGACGGGGTGCAGAAGTACCTCGACTTCCTGTCCCAAGCGGGTACCTACACCGACGAGAACGGCGACCCCGTGGCCGCGGACCCGCAGGCGACGGGTCTCGCGACCGACGATTACCTCGCCCAGGCGCAGAAGGCGAGCGAGCTGTGAGCGACGTGCCGGGGGCGAACGCAGGGGAGAATCCAGCGATGAATGCTGCGGCGCACCAGGCCGGCATCCAGGCCGGCGATGGTCCCATCCTGCTGGACGCCGACACGGGCGTGGACGATGCACTCGCCATCGCGCTCGTGCTCGGCGCCGCGCCCCGCCGGCTCATCGGCGTGGTGGCGAGCTACGGCAACGTGGCGCAGGCGCAGGCCGAGCGCAACACGCGCGACGTGCTGCGCTTGCTGGGCCGTCCCGACATCCCCGTGTATGCCGGCAGCCGTGCGCCATCCTGGGCGGATTGCTTCATCCCCGACGCTGCGTGCGCCCATTTCCATGGTACGAACGGGCTTGGCGGGCTCGATGTGAACGACTACCTGCCCCATGACCTGCCGTATGAGAATGAAGGCCGGGATGCAGGCGATCGCTCGCATCTCTCCCACGTGCGCCATTCACACAGGGCAGCCCGTCTGCGTGACGCGCTGCGTGCCGCATCCCAGCCGCTTCCCGATCCGGCGCCGCTTGTTTCGGCGGATGCCAACGCCCGTGCGACGCGCACCACCGTCGTCTCCTACGGCGGGTACCTGCCGGCCCTGGATGCCCCCGCGATTCCCCGCAATGCCGCGCCGGCAGGGGACGGGGGTGGCGTGGAGGCGATCCTCGACGCCGCCCATCGCTGGGGCGATGCCTTGACGCTCGTCACGACCGGGCCGCTCACTGATGCCGCCGAGGCGATCCGCCGCGACCCGCGCGTCGCGCACGGCCTGCGCATTGTGGCGATGGGAGGCGCCTTCCTCCAGCAGGGCAATTGCTACGACCTCACTGCCGAGACGAACATCATCCAAGACCCGGAAGCCGCCGACTTCGTGCTCCAAAGCAGCGCCGACGTGACGCTCGTCGGCCTCGATGCGACGCACCGGTGCCTGTGCACGCCGGCAATGTCGCGCGCTGTACGCGAAGCGGGGGAACGCGAACTCTCCGCACGCGATGCGGCAATGGCGGGACGTGCCGCCTTCCTCGCCGACCTCATGGACGTGATGATCGCAGCGAACGCATCCGTGGCACCCGAATTCGCCCACGGGGCGCCGTTGCATGATCCGCTGGCGATGGCTGCTGCGCTCGACCCCACGGTGCTGCGCACCCTCGACCTGCCAATGAAGGTGCAGCTTACCACCGGCGATGGCGCCGGCGTGCGCGGCCGCACGGTAGGCGACCCCATGGGCATCGCCCCTGGGAATGCCTTGCCGTCAGCCCATGTGGCCGTGGATGTGGATTCGCATCGTTTCGAAGGCGATTTTGTCGCATCTCTGTGCGTGGCAACGGGCGGCCGGTAGCGTGCTGATCCGTCAGTCGCATTGATTCGTCAGTGAAGGGGCCTCCTCGCAGGCTCCCCTCACTGATAACCCTTCATCAATATTGTGCATAGCCACGCCGTGGATGGCGGCGGCGTGGCACCTTAGGGTGGAGCCATGCGGCGGCACAAGCCGATGCATAGCCGAAACGCGCGGAATCGCTGAACCACCGGGCTGCTTGGTGGCAGTCTCCGGAGCCCCAGCGCCGAGCCGCGCCGCACACCACCGAGGAGGTGCACCATGTCATATTTCGCCACCCAGCTCGTCCACGGGGTTCCCGTGCGCGACAACACGACGGGAGCCGTGAACCCGCCCATCTACAATTCTTCGACATTTGCCTTCGAATCGGTGGAATCCATGCCCCGCTGGGATTACGCGCGGTCGGGCAACCCCACGCGCGAGTTCCTCGAAAGGCAGGTGGCGCAGCTCGAGCACGGCGTGCGCGGCTTCGCCTTCGCCTCCGGTCTCGCCGCCATCCACGCGGCGCTGTCGATCTTCCAGCCTGGCGATCGCATCGTCGTGGGCGACAACATCTACGGCGGCACCTACTCGCAGGTCAATGAGTTCTTCCACCGCTGGGGCCTGCGATTCACCGTCGTCAACACGCAAGACCTCTCCGCCGTGCGCACCGCGCTCGCCCAGCCGGACGTCAAGGCGCTGTATTTCGAAACACTGACGAATCCGCTCCTCAAGGTCAACGACGTGGAGGCGCTCTCCCGCCTGGCACATGAGGCGGGCGCCATCTCGATCGTCGACAACACGTTCGTCTCGCCCTACCTGCAGAACCCGCTCGACCTGGGAGCCGACATCGTGCTCCATTCGGCGACCAAGTACCTCGCCGGGCATTCCGACGTGATCGCCGGCGTGGCGGTGACGAATCGCGAGGACCTCGCCAACCGCCTGTATTACGCGCAGAACCGCCTGGGCGGCGTGTTGCCGCCGCAGGAATCCGACGCCGTGCGCCGCGGCATCCAGACGCTTGCACTGCGTCTCGACCGCCAACAGGAGAACGCGCAGGCAATCGCCGAGCATCTCGCGATCCACCCGGGCGTGACGGCCGTGCATTACCCGGGTTTGGAAGCCGACCCAGGCCATGAGCTCGCCGCACGCGAGCTGCGTGGCTTCGGCGGCGTGCTCTCGTTCGAAGTGGACGAGGCGCTCATCGACCCAGTGGTGGTGCTCAACGCCTTCCGCCTGTTCCGCCTTGCCGTTTCGCTGGGCGCGGTGGAATCCCTCGCCGAGCTGCCCAGCCGCATGACCCATTCCGAGCTGCCGCGCGCGGAGCGGTTGAAAATCGGCATCACCGACGGGTTGATTCGCCTTTCCATCGGCATCGAGGACGTGCGCGACCTCATCGCCGATCTCGACCGAGCGCTCGCGGCAGGCGCCGCAGGCAGGGGAGAGGACGTCGCCGGCGAATTGGAAGGGCTGCCCGCCAAGCTCGGCGTGCCGATCGTGGGCGATGCCGAGCCGGTGCGCGTGCCGGCGCAGGGGTGATCGAATCCGGCCGCCATGCCGGTCGCAGGCAAGTCGCAGGCAGGCCGCAGGCAGGCCGCAGACAGGCCGCAGCGCCGTTTGCCATGCTGCGCGCCAAGCCTGTGCCATGCCGTTTCGCCATCAGATGAGAGGGGTTGCCAAAGTCGAGCCGTGAGAGTTATCTCGAATCGCATAGTGACGAGAGTGCGCGGTCGCAGTGCGCAGCGCAAGAAGGACTGGCGCACGATTGGCGCACATCAGCGCGAATCAGCGAATTGACAACGACACAACGATCCAGAGGAACGAAGGCGGAGCGGCATGGCATCTGATTTCTGGTTGGTGGCAGGACTGGGCAACCCTGGCAAGAAGTACGAGGGCACGCGGCACAACATGGGGTTCATGTGCGCCGATGTGCTCGCGCAGCGCTGGGACGTGAGCTTCTCGGACCACAAGGGCCTTGCGATGCTCGGCAAGGGCATCATGAGCCTAAACGGCACGACCCGCAAGTTCTTCCTCGCCAAGCCGCTCACCTACATGAACGATTCGGGCAACGCCGTCGCGTCCATCTGCGCGTATTACAACATCCCCTCCGAGCATGTGATCGTGATCCACGACGACATGGACCTCGAATTCGGTCGCATCAAGGTCAAGACCGGCGGCTCCGCCGGCGGGCACAACGGCATCAAGTCCATCGACCGTTCCCTGGGCACCAACAAGTATTACCGCGTGCGCCTCGGCGTGGGGCATGCGGCGCGCGGTGCGAACGCCCACCAGAACACGATCGATTGGGTGCTCGGCGGTTTCGCCCCCGCGCAGCGCAAGCAGCTCGAGGAGTTCCTCGCCGACGGCGCGGACGCCGCCGAGACGATCGCCATCGATGGCCTGACCGCCGCGCAGGAGCGTTTCAATGGCCGCTGATGGTTCGAAGAACGGGGCTGTAAGAGGCTCGAACAACGCCTCCGCGAATGTCTCAGTCGGGAACGGCTCCTCTCAGAATGGGAACGGCTCATCTAAGAACGGTTCCAAGAACGCCTCCAAGCCGGCTCCCGCGCGCCTCGACGGCTCGCTCGCGCCCCTGCTCGGCCTTCTCGAGGCGGACGACGCCTATGCGTCGCTCGTCACCGGTGCTGCGCACAGCCTTCAACAGGGCGTGAGCGCGGGCGACGCGCTCGTCGTCGACGCGCCGGAGGGCCTGCGCCCCGCGCTTGCCGCGGCCCGCGCGAAGGCGAGCCAGGTCGTGCTCGTCGTGCCTTCAGGGCGCGATGCCGAGGACGCCGCCGGCGCCATCCGTTCGTGGTATGACGGCAATCCGCGCGACGTCGCCGTGCTCGACGCCTGGGAGACGCTGCCGCACGAGCGACTCTCGCCCCGCGCCGACACCGTGGCACAGCGCATGGCGGTGTTCTACCGCCTCGCGCATCCTGTGACGGGTGCGCAGACGGGTACGCAGGCGGGTGCGCAGACGGGTGCGCAGGGTTCACAAACAGGCGACACGCTGTTCAGCCCCATTCGCATCCTCGTCATGCCCGTGCGCTCGCTCATCCAGCCGATCGTCGGCGGCATCGAGGACGTGGAGCCGCTCGTGTTCCGTCAAGGCGACGACTTGGGCTTCGATGACGCCGAGAAGCGCCTCGTCGAGAACGCCTACACCCGCACCGATCTTGTGATGGACCGCGGCGAGTTCGCCGTGCGCGGCGGCATCATCGACGTGTTCCCGCCCACCGCGCCGCACCCGGTGCGCATCGAGTTCTTCGGCGACGAGATCGACTCCATCCGCGAATTCCACGCTTCCGACCAGCGCACCTTCGGCGACGACGTGCCCGTCATCTGGGCCACGCCCTGCCGCGAGCTGCCGCTCACCGACGCGGTGCGTGAGCGCGCCCGCTCCCTCGTGGGTCGCATCGACAATGCCGACGACATGCTCGAATCCATCGCGAACGCCATGCCGGTGGAAGGCATGGAATCGCTCATCCCCGCGCTTGTCGACGACCTGCGCCCCGTGAGCCGGCTGTTCGCGCCCGATTGCACCGTCATGCTTTCCGACCCCGAGCGGCTGCGCCGCGCGGCGGACGACCTGGCGCGCACCTCGGGCGAGTTCCTCGCCGCAAGCTGGCATGTGGCAGCCGAAGGCACGGGCGCCGGTGCGCCGATCACCTTCGATGCCGCGAGCTTCCTTGATTACGACGAGGCGGTGAACAGCATCACGAAGGCCTCCGATGATCCTGATCATCCGGACGATGGTTCGGACGATGATTCGGGCACGACCGGCCGCTCTCGCCGCCAGGTGTGGGAACTGTCGGACTTCGGCACCACCGGAGCAAACGCCGCGGCCGGCATGCCCGGCCACGTGAGCCTTGACGCCACGCCATCCCAGCAGTTCCGCGGGGAGGAGCAGCGCGTCGTCGAGGGTGTGCGCAGCCTCGTGGACCGCCGCATGAAGGTCGTTGTCACCGCCGCCGCGCAAGGCACGCTCTCGCGTCTGAAGCGCGTGCTCAACGAAGCCCTCATCGCCAGCGGCGTGGACTTCGTGCCCTCCCGCGCCACCGATGGCTTCGTGGATGAGGCGGCGGGCGTCGCCCTGCTCACCGAGCGCGACATCACCGGCCGCAATTCCGCCGCCGGCGTGCAACGCACCCCATCGCGCCGGCGCAAGGCCATCAATCTCATGGAGCTCAAGGACGGCGATTATGTCGTGCACGAACAGCACGGCATCGGCCGGTTCAAGGGCCTCACCAAGCGTCAGATCGGCGCGGGCGCCGCTAAGTCCGAGCGTGAGTACCTCGTCATCGAGTACGCCCCGTCGCGCCGCGGCGCCCCGCCCGACAAGCTGTACATCCCCACCGACCAGCTCGACCAGATCAGCAAGTACATCGGCTCCGACGAGCCCAAGCTCAACAAGCTGGGCGGCTCCGACTGGGCGGCCACGAAGGCGCGCGCCCGCAAGCACGTCAAGGAGATCGCCGACGACCTGGTGAAGCTGTATTCGGCGCGCCAGTCCACGCCTGGCTTCGCCTTCAGCCCCGACACGCCGTGGCAGCGCGAGCTCGAGGACGCATTCCCCTACCAGGAGACGCCCGACCAGCTGCGCACCATCGACGAGGTGAAGGCCGACATGGAAAAGCCCGTGCCGATGGACCGCCTCATCTGCGGCGACGTGGGCTTCGGCAAGACCGAGATCGCCGTGCGCGCTGCGTTCAAGGCGGTGCAGGACGGCAAGCAGGTCGCCGTGCTCGTGCCCACCACGCTGCTCGTGCAGCAGCATTACGAGACGTTCACCCAGCGCTACGAGGGCTTCCCGGTCGAAGTGGCGCAGATGAGCCGCTTCCAGACCGCCAAGGAGATCAAGCAGACCATCGACGGTCTCGCCAAGGGCACCGTGGACATCGTCATCGGCACCCACAAGCTGCTCAACCCCGCCATCAAGTTCAAGGACCTGGGTCTCGTCATCATCGACGAGGAGCAGCGCTTCGGCGTGGAGCACAAGGAGACGCTCAAGGCGCTGCGCACCAATGTCGACGTGCTCTCCCTGTCCGCCACGCCTATCCCGCGCACTCTCGAGATGGCGGTGACCGGCATCCGTGAGATGTCCACGCTCGCCACCCCGCCCGAGGACCGCCTCCCCGTGCTCACCTACGTGGGCCGGTACGAGGACGCGCAGGTCGCCGCAGCCATCAAGCGCGAGCTGCTGCGCGGCGGCCAGGTGTTCTACGTGCACAACCGCGTGCAGGACATCTCGAAGGTCGCCGCCCACATCGCCGAGCTCGTGCCCGAGGCGCACATCGGCATCGCGCACGGCAAGATGGGCGAGAAGCAGCTCGATTCGGTGATCCGCGACTTCTGGCACCGCGACATCGACGTGCTCGTGTGCACCACGATCATCGAGACCGGCCTCGATATCTCGAACGCCAACACCTTGATCGTGGACCGCGCCGACCGCTTCGGCCTCTCGCAGCTGCACCAGCTGCGCGGGCGCGTGGGCCGCGGCAGGGAACGCGCCTACGCGTACTTCCTGTACGACCCGGAGCGGCCGATGACGCAGACCGCTCACGACCGCCTTGCCACCATCGCCCAGAACACCTCGCTGGGGTCGGGCTATGACGTGGCGATGAAGGACCTCGAGATCCGCGGCACCGGCAACCTGCTGGGCGGCGAGCAATCCGGCCACATCGAGGGCGTGGGCTTCGACCTGTACGTGCGCATGGTCTCCGAAGCGGTCGAGAACTACAAGGAGCCCGAGAAGGCCGAGGAGCCGAACGTCACGATCGACCTGCCCGTGGAGGCATCGATCCCGGCGGACTACATCGCGTCCGACAAGCTGCGTCTCGACGCGTACCGCGAGATCGCCGAGGCGCGCACCGACGACGAGTTCCGCGAGATCCGCGAGGAGCTGCGCGACCGTTACGGCGCGCTGCCCGAGTCGCTCGACGGGCTGTTCGCCGTGGCGCAGCTGCGCAACCGCGCGCGGGCGATGGGCATCACCGACATCATTGCCCAGGGCCGCTCGGTGCGCGTGGTCGGCTTCGACCCGCGCGACTCGGTGCTCATGCGCATGATTCGCATCTACCACGGCACCCAGTACCGTCCGGTGACGCACACGCTCATCATCTCCGCGCCGTTCCAAGGTTCGCTGGGCTCCAAGCCGATGACCACCCCCGAGGTGCTCGCCTGGGCCGACCAGCTGCTCGACGACCTCACCTGGACCCCCAAGCCGCGTGCCTAGCCCCCGCACACGGCGGGGTGGTGTGCCGCGGCCCGGCTGTCGCCGGATCGGGCGAAGCTTGATGGTGGCCTAGAGATGGTGGCCTAGAGAAAGAAGTGCTGTGGAAGATCACGTGGAAAATCACACCGCCAACCGCCAGTGGAAGAATGTGGCGCCGGCGCTCACGCCGTGGGGCAAGAACACCGTGAAGCCCACCGAGACGGGCAAGCACGTGCTCATCATGCCGGGCATCGGCTACACGGTCGACCGCCCGCTGCTGTATTGGGCGGCGCAGGCGCTCGCCCCGCAGGGCTGGTACGTGGACCGTCTCGACCTGAAGCTCACCGAGAGCGTGGAGTTCCCCGAGATGATCGACTGCATGGAGCGCGTCATCGACTCGTGGCGGGCCAAGTCCCTCGACCGGGCGCGCCAGGCAGGCGAAGTCCCGAACCTGCTCGTCGTCACCAAGTCGCTCTCCACGCTGTCGTTCCCGCATGCGGCCCGCCTGGGGCTGCGCGTCGTGCTGCTCACACCGGTGCTCAACCCGCCGCCGTTCGACAAGCACAAGTCCGTGATCCCCGCGCCCCTGCCGGCACCCGCCAACGAGGCACCGCAGCCGCTCATCTGCGCCGGCACCGCCGACCCGTACTTCGACGACGCGAAGGCGCACCTGCTCACCGACCATGTGCGCACCTTCGAGGGTGCCAACCATTCCATCGAGGTGCCGGGGGACTGGGAGCGCTCGCTGGGCTATCTGCACGACGTGACGAAGGCGATCGTCGACTACGCCGGCTGAACCTGCGCATCATCGCGAAGGTTTTCGCTAAAAGCCAACGATTCTTCAGTCAACGTCCATTTGAAGCATTATCCTAGAAAACGTCCGCACAACAGTACGTAAAAGGAGTAGTTGTGGCAGTTATCGAAAGCGTTTACGCACGCGAAATCCTCGATTCCCGTGGCAACCCTACCGTTGAGGTCGTCCTCGACACCGAAGATGGCGCGCAGGGCCGTGGCCTTGTTCCTTCCGGCGCCTCCACCGGTGCCGCTGAGGCTTGGGAGCGTCGCGATGGCGACAAGTCCCGTTACCAGGGCAAGGGCGTTCTCAACGCCGTCAAGGCTGTCAACGATGTCATCGCTCCGAAGGTCATCGGCATGGACGCCTCCGACCAGCGCGCCCTCGACGACCTGATGATCGAGCTCGACGGCACCCCGAACAAGGGCAAGCTGGGCGCCAACGCCATCCTCGGCGTCTCCCTCGCGGCCCTCTACGCCGCCGCCGAGTCCGCCGAACTGCCGCTGTACCGCTACATCGGCGGCACGAACGGCCACATCCTGCCCGTTCCGAACATGAACATCATGAACGGCGGCGCTCACGCTGACTTCGCCACCGACATCCAGGAATACATGATCTCCCCCTACGGCTTCGACACCTATCACGAGGCTCTGCGCGCAGGCGTCGAGGTCTACCACACCCTGAAGAACGAGCTGAAGAAGGACGGCCTGGCGACCGGTCTGGGCGACGAAGGCGGCTTCGCTCCCAAGATGAAGTCCAACCGCGACTCCCTCGACTACATCATGAAGGCCATCCAGGATGCCGGCTATGAGCCCGGCAAGCAGATCGGCATCTGCCTCGACGTCGCTTCCTCCGAGTTCTACGGCAAGGGCGAGCCCGGCAAGTACCACTTCGAGGGTGGCGAGCGCGACTCCGAGTACATGCTCAACTTCTACGAGAACCTCATCAACGATTACCCGATCGTCTCCATCGAGGATCCGTTCCAGGAAGAGGGCTGGGAAGACTGGGCCATGATCACCAAGAAGCTCGGCGACCGCCTCCAGTTCGTGGGCGACGACCTGCTCGTGACCAACCCGAAGCGCCTGCAGAAGGCCATCGACATGGGTGCCGCGAACTCCCTGCTCGTCAAGCTCAACCAGATCGGCTCCGTGACCGAGACCCTCGACGCCATCGAGCTCGCCACCGCCAACGGCTACACCTCCATGGTGTCCCACCGCTCCGGCGAGACCTCCGACACCACGATCGCCGACCTCGCGGTTGCCAAGAACACCCGCCAGATCAAGACCGGTGCCCCGGCCCGCGGCGAGCGCATCGCCAAGTACAACCGCCTGCTCGAGATCGAGGAGGAGCTCGGCTCCACCGCTCAGTACGCCGGCTACAGCGCATTCAAGGCCTGCAAGAAGTACATGTGATCTGCCGATTGCATGCGCATGAGATGATTGGCTGGTGAGCAGCCG
>JAQXZM010000050.1 GCA_029227215.1 Bifidobacteriaceae bacterium
TTCGAGCATGAAGCTGGTGGCGCAGCTGAACCCGTCGTCTGGCTCGTTCACCCGCGACGCGAAGGGCTCGACGCCCGGCTGGGTCGTGTCCTCGGGCTCGTCGGCGGTGACGCTCGCGTACGGCAACGTGTACAACGGCGCCCACACCACAAGCTGCAAAACCAACTAACACCAAGATTTGCTGACTCCTTAGGAATCAGCAAATCTTCTAGCGAATAGCAATTGGGCTGCCATCCCCCAAACGGGACGGCAGCCCAATCCATATTTCAATCCCTGTATTTGCATCATTTCCTAGGTGCTTAGCATTCGGCACTTCCTCCTGCTGGCTCAGACCCCGCACTCTCAGAACGCCATGCTTACGCTCTTCGCCGTGGCCTGCACAATCACCTTGCCGTCACGGATGCTGTACGGTGTCTCCGCATTCCCATTAAGCGCATGGTAGAAGTTCGGCGCATTGAGCACGATGCCGTTCGCGGGCTTACCGATGGCGATGCCGTAGTCTTCGGGGGCGATGTGCAGCGTCGCTGCGCCATTGTACGTCACGAAGCGGTACGAGTCCACGATCTGCCCGTAGCCCATGATCTGCGTCGCATACAAACCCTTGCGCACCACGCCGAGCTGTGCGACCTGCCTCAGCGGATTCTCAATGTCCTGGATAGTAGTTGTAACTGAACGTAGCCTTGCGAACACCGTCGCCGTACATCGTTATGTTCATGAATTTGAGGAGCGGAGGGGCGGGGCTTCCTTGCCTACAATGGGGGAGTGAATTCGCCCAGCACTTCCGCCAACCAGCCTGATGACACATCCGGCAGTCAGGATACCGACGCATCTGGCAATAACCAGCTTGTCGGCAATCCGTCCGTTGCATCTGATTCCGTCGCCTTTGATTCCGCCGCCTCGTCCGCCTCTGCTGCCTCCGCCGCATCATCCACAGCCTCTGCCGCCACCTCATCTTCTCACAATGCCCCGCGCCGCCGCTCGCGCGTCATGCGGTTCATGTCGCACACAAACCAGGTCAAGTGGGTGCTCGCGGGCAAGGCGGCGCTGTGCGGGGTGATCGCCGGCGTGCTTGTGGTCGCCTACCGCGTGCTGCTTGCCTGGGGCACAGGGCGCGCGGTGCTCATCTACCGGTGGCTGCACGGCAAGCCGGCGTGGATCGCCGGGTGGTGCGCGCTTGCCATCGCCGCGGGCCTGCTCGTCGGGTGGATGGTGCGCAAGGTGCCCATGGCGTCCGGCTCCGGCATACCCCAGGTGGAGGGCGTGCTGCTCAAGGGGCTGCGCATGGCGTCGCTGCCCATCCTTGCCGTGCGTTACCTCGGCGGCGGGCTGTGCAGCATCTTCGGCATGTCACTGGGGCGTGAGGGCCCGTCCATTCAAATAGGCGCGGCGGGCAGCCAGCTGCTCTCGCGCAAGATCCGCGGATCGCATAGCGAAGGTCGCCTCCTCGTGGCGGGAGGCGCCGCCGCAGGCCTGAGCGCCGCGTTCAACGCGCCGCTGTCGGGCATGATGTTCGCCCTCGAGGAGGTCTACCGCAGCTTCTCGCCGCTCGTGCTGCTCTCGGCCGCCGCCGCCAGCCTCGCCGCGGACTTCGTCTCCAAGAATTGGTTCGGCCTGCAGCCCGTGCTCGACTTCTCCAACGTGCCGCAGATGCCCGTGTGGAGCGTGCTGTGGATGCTCCCACTTGGCATCATCGTGGGACTCGTCGGCTCCCTCACCAACCGCGTGCTGCTGGGCGCCCAGATCCTCTACGGCAAGCTGCCCTGGTGGGCGCGCGCTCCGCTCGGCATGCTCATCGCCGTGGGCGTGGGCCTGCTGTTCCCCTACGCGCTCGGCGGCGGCGAAAGCATGATCAGCATCTGCGAAAGCCTCACGATGTCGCTGGGCATGCTCGTGCTCATGATGGTCGTGAAGCTGCTGTTCACCGCCATGAGCTTCGGCAGCGGCGTGCCCGGCGGCATCTTCATGCCGATCCTCGCCATCGGCACGGCGTGCGGCGCCGCGTGCGGCATGGCGGCATCGCTGCTGGGATTCATCCCGATGCGCTACGTCACCGCGTTCGCCGTGTATGGCATGGCGGCGGCGCTTGCCGCGAGCGTCAAGGCGCCGGTTACGTCCATCATGCTCACGGTGGAGATGTCCGGCACGCTCGTGCACATGCTGCCGGTGGCGCTGTGCGCGTTCACCGCGCTGTTCGTCTCCGACCTGCTGCACACCAAGCCCATCTACACCGAGCTGCTCGACCGTTACATGGCTTCGCACGAGGGTACCGAGCGCCAGGAGCGCGGCAACGCGATCATGGAGTTCCCGGTGGAGCCCGGTAGCCCCGCCGATGGCGCGCTCGTGGGCGGACTGGGCCTGCCCGCTGTTGCGCGGCTCGTCACGGTGCTGCGCGGCTCCGCCGAGGTGATTCCCTACGATTCCACGCGCATCGCCCCCGGCGACTACCTCGTGCTCGTCTTCCCCACGGCCCACACCCAATCTGTCAACGAAGCAATGACCCGCCTATGCAAATCGGTGCCCGCCGCTGGGCTGGGCGCGGAGAGTGGTGGTGGCACGGGCACAGACGGCAGCGCGGACGGTGCGGGAAGCGGATTATCCGTCGAGCAGAACGGCGGCGCAGATCGGAACGGCAACGTGGACGGTGCGGGAAGCGGGCCATCTGCCGAGCGAGGCAGTGGCGCGGGCGGCAGCCCGGTTGCGGATGTGCCCACAGGTACGGATGCGTCGGCTCTCTAACATCCGCAATCGGCGCCCGATTCATGGGGCGCCGAAGACGGACGTTAGAAACCGTTTTTAGCCCCGTCTAACATCCGGAATCGGCGCCTTCCCAATCCGTCGCCGATTCCGGACGTTAGTAGATCGCTTCGTGGCGGTTGGTTGATTGCACGCCGCAGCCAACGCGACACGCCGAGGGTTTGGGCCTTCTGCGGCGGGGCATAATCGTGTTCACCAGGAACAAACAGAAGGGGATTTCTCATGAAGACTCTGGCAAATATTATCTGGATTCTCCTCGGTGGCATCGAGCTCGCCGCGGGCTGGGCACTCATCGGGCTGGTGCTGTGCGTCACCATCGTGGGCGTGCCGCTTGGCTTGCAGTGCTTCAAGGCAGCGAGCGTGTCGCTCACGCCGTTTGGCCACCATGTGCAGTACGGCGGCGGCGCGGGCTCCGCGGTCGCGAATTTCTTCTGGATCATTCTGTGTGGTTGGTGGATGGCCGTCGCCTATCTCGTCGCAGGCCTCATCAACTGCGTCACGATCATCGGCATCCCGTCGGGCATCCAGTCCTTCAAGCTCGCCAAGCTGGCCTGGGCTCCCTTCGGCGCCGTCATCGACTAAGGTGCGGCCGTTGCCGTCGGCCGCGGCGAGTGCGCCGACGCTGCATGGAAAGGGAATGCGGTGCCGGCATGGGCTGTCCGACCGGTGGCTTGGGGCTGATGCGTGGTCGTCTTAGTCGGCATGGTCCATCCGTTAATAATGGACGGACCATGCCGACATATTTGTATCTGTTGCTTATGCGATTGGACCAGGCGGCAACAGGTCCGCTAACGTGTGTTCGTCGTCTCTGGTTCGCTGGTGAATGGTGTCGTACTCTCGGATTGCTTTGCAGAGCTCCTCGGGAGTCCAATAGTCGCGTAGCCATTCCTCTTGCTTGATGTGAGCGCCTAGTCGCTTCTTGCAAAAATCCGATGGCTTGGTACGGCTCTTGACTCTCTGCCATTCCGATTCCCATCCTTCGCGCAGAATAATCAGTCGTTCAATTTCGGGGCGCGTGTAGCACGACACGACGGGCACGTCTCGGAATGCCGCCGGCAATGCGAATTTCTCATGCACGGAATCCAGCACTCGTAGCACGATGACCGGGCGCGGATAAGTCAATTCGAGATAGATTCGCGCGAATTTCGCGGCCGGCATGCGAAGTATCGTTGGGCGGTCCCAATCGTCGGTGATGGTGTCATCGGCGGTGAAGGGGAGCAGCCCCTGATCAAGAAGCGTCTCCATGACGATGCGTTCAGCGCTGCCCTCGCACAGGATGGCAACGACATGGCCGGAGAATAGGTCACGAATGCTGGACATGGCTGCCCCTACCGTTCCTCGGAAGCTTCCGCATCGGTCTGCCCGGCGGGGGTATGGACTTGCTCTCGCACGTAGCGGCGCAGGGTGCGCACGTCCTTGGCCATCGGCGCCGTGCCGCCGTAGCGCCCGGAAAGGAACATGTCGGCGTGCGAGAGGTCGATCCGATCCTCGAGGTCGGCGACCTTGCTTGCCTGCACGCCGTCCGGGAGGCGGCGCATGAAGTAGATGTTGTCGGTGCGGTCGATGCTGTCGAGCAGTTCGGGGTAGTGGGTCGTGAAGATGAGCGTCGCGCCATGCGGATTCGTGGCGTGGGACGCGAACAGCCCGATGATTGTTTCGGCGAGTTTCTTGTTCAAGCTGTTTTCGATTTCGTCAATGAGCAGGTATCCGCCACTGCGGAGTGCCTCGATTGCGGTGTTGATGATTCGCGTACCGCGTACGGTGCCGGCACTGAGCAGCATGGCGGCGCTGGCTGGGTCAAGCGTGCGCTCGCGCTTGTCGCGGGCGAAGCGAAGATGTACGGCTCCATTGTCGTCGAGTGCCAATTGCTCGATTTCAGGGTCGAAGACGCGCGTGACCTGGGTGCCGGCAGTGGGGAACGGCGTTTGCTGTCCGGGTGCTTCCTGAAGAGAGAGCAGCGGAGCCTGCTGTATCGCAAGCGTTGCAGTCATGGACTTCTCCGGCCCCAGCGCGGCAAGCAGTTCGGGCGGGGCGTCGCTGCGCTTGCGCGGAGTCCCGGACTCGGCACAGCGGGACGCAAACGTGGCGAAATCCGCCAGTTCCTTCTTGCTCAGGCGCTTGTGGTCGTGCGTCAGCAGCTCTTCGTCATCGATGGCGAGCAACCAGGTGGAGGGACTGTTGCTTTCGCCCGTGGTGGTCGTGGCACGGTGTGGGCGAATGCGACTCCGCAGCAGGTACCACGTGCCGGCATTCTCAAAAATGGCTTGAACGTGTATACCGCTTTTGCCAATCATCGAAATAAGCGGCGCCGCCATCCAGGTGTCGGAGCGCAAGGGATTGCCGTTCACCAGGTTGATGACCAGGCCGATGGCGCGTAGAAGCGTGGTCTTGCCTGTCGCGTTGAGACCTGCCGCTGCGATGACGGATTGGCGTGCGATTGCGCCTCCGATGCCGTCGCTGCGGTGTACGTCTTCCGCGCCGGTCATGACGCGATCCGAGGCATAGAGATCCACCGTCAGGCCGTGCGGGAAGATGGAGAGGCCATCGAGAGAGAATTTGAGCAATTTCATCGCAGTCTCCTGAGCTGGGTGTATGACTAATCGGCGGTATACGGCACAATCCAATGATCATGTTTAAACGAAAAATCCGTTCAAACATGATCATTGTACCTATGATTATTCCGCCTCGTGGGTGGCGTGGCGATGGTTACGCATTGTGGATGTTCAGTAATGATCTCTAATAATCGCCGCCAATAATCCCGCGCCGATTCCTCCCGTTTGGCAAGCTGGATCAGGCATGGAAAAGGGGCAAACCGGCACTGGAACGTTCTTCGTGTTCCGGTGCCGGCTTGCCCTTGTGGGAGGTTGATGGAGAGACTCAGCCGTGCCAAATCGGCGCGGGAGGGTTTCGTACCGATTCGGCACGTTGCCTCTGTTTTGCCGAGCCCGCTTTTGCACCGCTGCGCTTACCTCTTCTGCTGCTTGCGCGCTTCCTGCCGCGCCTGCTTCTGCGCCTTGGCATACTGCTTGCTCGCGGCGCGAGCGGCGTCAAGCCGGTTGTTCTGCACACGCGCCATGATCTGGTAGGCCACGAGCAGCACCACGAGCCAGATCACGCCGGCGTAGATGGCGATGCGGTACGACGGCGAGAAGCACATGAGCACCGCGATCATCACCTGGAACGCAATCACCAGGTACGGCGTGAACCGCGCGCCGGGCAGCTTGAACTGGATCGCATCGATCGCCTCCTTGCCCTTCAGCCCCGCCAGGCGTCCCGGGCCATTGCCGGCGGCGACCTGCTTGCGGAAGTGCATCTCGGTGATCATCACCATCGACCAGTTGATGAACGCGGCGATCGTGGCGATGCTCATCAGGTAATTGAATGCGAACTGCGGCCACAGGAACACCACGACCACGGCGATCACCGTCACCGCGGCGGACGTGAGCACACCGGCACGCGGCACGCCGCGCTTGTCAAGCCGCGCCAGGTACGCCGGGGCGTTGCCCTGCTTGGCGAGCGAGTACAGCATGCGCGAATTCGCATACAGGCCGGAGTTGTACACGCTCATCACGGCGGTGAGGCACACGAAGTTCAGGATGCCGGCGGCGGCATGCACCCCCACCGAGTCGAAGATCTGCACGAACGGGCTGGAGCTGCCGTCGATCGTGTTCCACGGCACCACCGCCATGATCACGCCGAGCGCGGCGACGTAGAACACGAGGATGCGCCAGATGATGCTGTTCGTCGCCTTCGGGATCGTGACGCGCGGGTTCTCGGTCTCGCCCGCGGTGATGCCGATGAGCTCGGTGCCGCCGAAGCTGAACATCACCACCACGAGTGCCATGAGCAGGCCGGTCCACTGGCCGTCCGCCCCACGGGTGAGCCAGCCGTGCGGCAGGAACCCGCCGTCGATTGTGAACCAGTTGGCGAACGACGCGGGAATGCCGGATTCCGTGGGCAGCTTCGCCACGATGACCGCAAGGCCGCCGATGGCCATCGCGATGACCGCCACGATCTTGATGATGGTGAACCAGAACTCGAACTCGCCGAACTTGCTCACGCCCATGAGGTTCATCGCGGTGATGACGATGAGGAACACCGCCGCCGACACCCACGCGGGGATCGCCGGGAACCAGTACTGCACGAACGAGCCGACCACCGCGAGCTCCACCATCGAGACGAGGATGTAGTTGAACCAGTAGTTCCAGCCAGAGACGAACCCGGCACGCTTGGACCAGTAGCGCGTGGCGTAGTAGCTGAACGCGCCGGCCTTCGGGTCTTCCACCGACATCTCGCTGAGCGCGCGCACGATGAGGAAGATCGCCGCGCCGCCGATGAGATAGGCGAGCAGCACGGACGGGCCGGCGAGCTGAATGGACTCGCTCGAGCCATAGAACAGGCCGGTGCCGATGGCACCGCCGAGCGCGATGAGCTGGATGTGGCGGTTCTTCAGCGACTTGCGCAGGCCCGGCATGTCATTGGTGTGGTCGGTGGCGGCGGCGTTGGCGGTGGTGGTCGCTGAGCTCGCCTCCGTCTTCTGCGCTGTCTTCTGCGCTGCCTTCTGCTCCGCCTTGCGCGACGCCTGCCGTTGCTGTGCGCTTGCGCGTTGCGCGGGCCTGTTCTGTGCCGCCGAGCGTTGCGACGGCCGGTTCTGCGCTGATTTCTTCTTCGGCGCTGTGCTCATGCTTCCTCCCTGAATCCTGAATCGACGTCCTGAATCACTATTCTGAATCGATTGCTCTGCCGCATGCTGCCGGACTGCACTCAGAATATGCACGCAGATTTCCACGCGCGGAATCCGCACACTGCCAATCACGCACGCTGTCAACCACGCATGCCGTCAATCCGCATACGGCCAGCGTGCCACATTCTAACCGACGCAGCCCATCACCCTTGCAATCCGCTCAAATCCACGAAATAGGGCAGGGACGCCGGCAGTTGCGGTGGCTCGATGAACATCGTCATGTACAGCGGCAGGTACGTCACTTTCCCGTCCACGCTCACATTGCCTTTGCACAGCACATAGGCGTGATCGAGGTTCCATTCGGCGACGGCGAGCGCATTGTCCAGCGCCTTGTGATGGGTCCAATCGTTGCCGGACTTCACCTCGATGGGCAGCACCTCGTCGCCTTGCTGCACCACGAAATCCACCTCGCCATGCCGCACGGTGTTGAGGTAATGCAGCTCGAAGCCCTGCGCCTGCAGTTCCTGCGCCACATAGTTTTCGAGCACTGCGCCCATGTTGACGCTCAGGTCGCCTTGGAGCAGCCGCATCTGGATGCCGTCCATGCCCTGGGCGCATAGCAGGCCCACGTCGTTGAGGAACAGTTTGAACAGGCTGTGATTGCCATTGCTGGCGAGTGGCGCCATGGGCGCGGTCACGTTGTAGCAGGGCAGTGCCACGCCGGCATCCGCCAGCCATAGGAAGCTGCTCGCATAGCGATTGCTGCGCGCGGATTTGCTCAGGTCTGCAAGCACGAAGCGCCGGTTCTTGTCGTCCAATTGTGAAGGAATCGCATCGAAGATCGCGCGCACCTTCTCCTTGTCTTTGTCTTCGGCGTACTTGGCGATGTCCTGGCGATACAGGTCAAGCAAATCGCGTTGCAATTGCACTGCTTGCGCGATATCATGCGTGTCGACGTACCGCTGCACCACCTCGGGCATGCCGCCCACCACCAGGTAGAGCTGCAACAGCCGCATCATCGTGCTATGCACAGCGGGACTGACCGGCGTGCGCTGCTCGAAGCATTCCCGAAGGGATGCGAACGTATGCTCCTGCACACCATTTGCCGTGCAGAACTCCCGGAACGTCAGCGGATACATGCGGTGGCGCTCCTCGAATCCCACTGGGTAGGAAGCCACCTGCACGTTCTTGACGCCGAGCAGTGAGCCAGTCTCCACATAATCGAAGCGACCATCCTCCACCAGGAATTTGATGGCGGTGCGTGCGCGCGGGCATTCCTGGATCTCGTCGAACAGCACGAGCGTGTTGCCGGCTTCCAGTGGCTGGCGCAGGTATGCGGTGAGGTTCGTGATGATGGTGGCGGCGTCGAGATCGCCTTCGAAGATTTGCGCAGCCTGCGGGTTTTCCAAGAAGTTGAGCTCAGCGAAACGCTTGTAATGCGCGGCTGCGAATTGCCGCACGAGCGTGGTCTTGCCAGTCTGCCGCGCACCCGTGAGCATGAGGGCTTTCGTGAGCTTGCCCTCCGGGGTGCGCTGCGACCACCAATTCTCGAGCGCTGACCAGCTGGTGCGTGTGAGCATGGTGGACCTCCTTGTGGCGAATCGTGGCGAATCGTAATGACGCGTGACGGTGGCGTGCGGTGATGACTGTGGCGCTCGGCGACCGTGAATGGAACCAGGCATGAAGGCGAATTTCGTTGCGCCTCAAATCCCTGTGATTGCAAGGGTTGGCGATGCCACTGCCACGTTTTTTACCTATTTTAACCCCTTTACTGCCACGTTTTTCGAGTTCGAAAGAGGGATTACTGCCACGTTTTTGCGGTTTGAAAAGGCATCAAGTGCCACGTTTTTTGACTTTCAGAGGAGGTCTGCTGCCACGTTTTTTGACTTTCGGCAGCCCGCCGTCTTAGACCTCCACCTTCTCCAACCGATCCATCGCGGAGCGGCGGTGCTCATACTTGCGCGAATACACGGCGAGCAGGATCCCCGCGGCGGCAGTGAACGGCGCGCCCGCCAATCCGATGGAATGATAATTCATCGCGGTCGCGGTCAGCGCCGCGCCGCCGATTACCGAGCCCATCGCGTTGCCGAAGTTGTACGCCACCTGCACGGCAGCGCCTGCAATCAATTCGCCGCCGCCTGCGCCCGCCTGCACCATGAGCAGCTGCTGCGGGGAGGAGTTGAAAAACATCGAGAACGCGATGATGAACATCAGCACCGCGGTCTCCGGGCGGGAGCCGGGGATGAAGAACACCGCGAGCAGCCCGGCGACGCCGATGAATTGCGACAGCGACGCGGTGCCGCCCGGCACCCACCGGTCAGTGAGACGCCCGCCGGCGATGCCTCCGATCACCATGCCCGCGCCCGCGAGCACCATGAGCGCCGGCACCAGCGCAGACGGCCATCCGCCCACGTTCTGCAACCACGGCGACACATAGCTCCACCAGCAAAACAGCCCGGTGTTGCCGCCGAACACCGCGGCGATCACGAACCACGGGCCAGGGTGCTTGAGAAACGCGAACTGGCCTTTGATACCGGCATCCTTGATGGGTGGAATCCGAGGGATCCATGCGATCGTAAGCGCAATGGTCATCGCAGCCCACGCAGCGAGCAGACCGAATGCGTACCGCCACGAGAGTGTTTCGGCAAGCAATGTGCCTGCGGGCACGCCCAGCATGTTCGCCACGGTCTGCCCGGTCACCATCATCGAGACGGACCGCGCCTCCTTGCCGCGCGGCGCCACGGTGCGCGCGATGAGCGTGGCGGTGCCGAAGAACGCTCCGTGCGGCAGGCCGGAGACGAAGCGCGAGGCGAGCAGCATCGCCTGGCCGGTCGACAGCGCGCTGCCGAGGTTGCCCACCACGGCGATCGCCATGAACAGCACGATGAGGTTGCGCGGCGGCACGCGGCGCCCGCAGATGAGCATGATGGTGCCCGCGCACACGCCGAACGCATACGCCGAGATGTAGTGCCCCGCCACCGGGATGCTCACATGCGTGGCGGCGGCCGCCTGGGGCAGTATGCCCATCATCACGAACTCCGCCGCGCCCAGGATGAACGCGCCCGACGCCAGCGCGAGGAGGCTGCGCCTCAGCGCAGCGGGGGAGAGGTCGGGGCGGGCCTCAGAGGTGCTGGAAGGATTAGGGCCGGAGTGGTCAGGACGGGCATCGGCGGGGTTAGAGCCGGCCTTAGGGGTGCCGGTGCCGGTGGGTGAATCATTTCGGTTCGTAGTGGTTCTTGTTGCGTCTTGCATATCGCTGTGCACGGGAGTCCTTACTCAAATCGATAGGTGAGATTGATAGGAATGTGCAACCTCGAGCGCCCGGCGCCAGCTGAATCCACAGCGCGAGCCAATTCGCAACATGGACGGATTCATGGCATGAATGGACACGCGGTTTGAGCGAACCTCACGGCATGAACAGACACGCGGGGCCCGGGCATGAAAAATCCCCAGGCGCGGTGGAATGGAATGTGTGCACCCAGGGACATGCCTTCCGCAAAGCGGAAAACACAGCAAACTATACCACGCCCCTCACAGCGGCGTGGCGCGAATCAACGCTACGCCGCCAATTCCTGTGGTGCGCGTTCCTTGAGCTGCGACCAGGGGATGACAGTCACGCCATAGTTCTCGAACGCCTCCACGGCAGTCGTCTGAAGTGGCTTGTCGCGATCATTACCGATAACAATCAGCTTGGCATCCGAACGTGTTGTCGCTCGACGCGTATCGTCCCAGCTCCACATGATGTTTCGCACCGTATCTTTGCCAAATGAGTTAGGAGCCTGGCAGAAACGCGTGGGTTTATTGGCGTTTTTCTGGAAGAGGAAGTCGAAAGTATGGCTGTAGTTTGACAGTCCCCGGATTCCCACGTTCGCGGTGTAATACACATGGCAAGAATCGAGCACCTCGGCTACATCGTCGGCAAAATACTCGCTCACATGCCTCTGGGCAGTCTCCTGCACTGAGGAAAGGGCAACAAGGGTCTGTGCGAAGCGATTGAGTGCATCACCGCGGTCTCCGTCTGATTCAAGTGCCACGCAACCTGTTTCGTCAATATACGCGCCATATTTCTGGGTTATTCGTTTGATGCGATTTCTGCGTGATTCGGTGAGTTTCACGCCGCTCATCTGAAGAGATGCAAGTGTGTATCCGTCATCAGAGAATGCAATTGAATCGCCGGATACCTTGGCGTAGAGTGCGATGTCATCGTTGGAGGCATCGAGCAATGACAGGGTGATGCAAGTCCATTCGCCTATCTTCTGCGATGTCGTCTCCTTGCGGAGCCAGTCCCAATAATCGTCGATGAAAGAGTCAGCTGTTGCGGTAGTGGTCATTTGAGCTCCTCTGAAACATCGGTTTTTCAATAACGTTGAATTGATTCAACAGGGAGATTGTGGATTCGAGAAAACTGTCTGATACGAGACTGGCAGGGGACGTCCACAGGTCGTCGAATCCCTCTCGGTAGATGTGCCAGTGCGTTCCGCCGACTCGTGTTCCGTCTGGGTTGTGATGGGAAGTGGCATTTACGCATAGACGCAGGAGGGGAATGCCGCTTTGTGAAATGCGTGCCGATATCTGGTGTCGTGAAGGATCTCGTGCACCCTGGAAAACGGCGATGGTGAAATAATCGCCGTTGGAGGCCGGGACGTGAAATTCGGAATTTCGTTCTCCCGGTTGCGGCATCACGAAAATTGATTCGACTGTGTTCTTGATTTCTTTGATGAGGAAATCGGCTTCCTGCTGGGAAAGCGTGAACCGAGGCTGTCTGCTGACGCTCATGTGGTTGTACCTCTCTTGCTGTGTGGTGAGTGTGAGAAATCCAAAATCTCGACCTGCTGATGCGAGGGAGAAAATCTCCCCGTCGGGATTGGTGTCAATATCACTGTGTTAGCAAGATTGCACTCGGGGCGTCATAGGAAGAATTGTAACAGAACAAGTACGGTGATTGAAAAGCAAAACGCCCAGCGGGGCTGGGCGTGGTGGTGCCCCCCGTGGGATTCGAACCCACAACCCACGACTTAAAAGGACGCTGCTCTAACCGTTGAGCTAGAGGGGCAACAAATAGGGATTATACACGCCATCGGGCGGATGGCAAAAGAAATGCATCGAACCGCGAAAGCGCCTGTCGGCGCGAAGGCCGCTCGCAGCGGCAAAAAATGAAGCCCGGGGCTTAAGCACGATCCGATGCAGCACCCATCATACGACACGTTCGGCGAGTGGAATGCGCGTGTGTCGCATGATGTTGTCTGGGAGGATTCAGTCAAGCCGCCCTTCGCGCCACAGCTTTGCCGCCACATGAAAATCCTGGGCGGTGTGGTGAAGGGATGTCGCGGTGGACTGCATGCCGGATTTCGCATTGGCATGTGCATGAGCCTTCGCGCCAGTCGTTGCGCCAGCTTCCGAGCCATGCGCGGCTGTGGAGTTTGCGGTATCGGATGTGCCCGACGGCGCGGCATCGCCGTCATCGTGTGTGGCGTTCGCCGGCGCCGCCTCGCTCATCGTGGTCAGCCCGCGCGCAATCACGTCGCAGAACACACCGGCGCGGTCCAGCGCCATCGCGAAGTCACCGGTGAACGCACCGGAGAGAATGGAGTCCGCGGTATCGGCAATGTCGTCGGCGGTGGGTGCCTCATCAATGCCGGCAACCACAGATGCCGGGCCGGCCGCAGGCTCGCCCACGCGCCAAATGCGCGAGAGCGCGTCGCGGTTGCGCTGCATCCAGGTGCGCAGCATGTAGAGCCGCCACAGCACACCCGGCAGCGTATCGGAATCCGAATGGCTCCACAGTTCCGCCACCAGATCCACGCCCTTGGTCTCCACGAGGTTGAGCGTGCGGCGCACCACCTCCGGATCAGCGGTGTGGTGCACTCGGTCGAGCAGGGAGGCGGCGGTGGCGTGGCTCATGTCGCTGAGCTGCTGGGGGTCGAGCCCGCCCGACATGTGGTCCATGAGCGCCGGGTCGAGCTGCGCTGGGCGCGCGAAACGGCCGCTCGAGGCGAATCCCGCCCCCGCGGCGCGCATGGAACCATACCCGCTGGCGCCCGACGCGCCAGTCGCAGAATCAATAGACAATGGGGCTCACTTTCTGAATGTCCACGATGCGTGGGCCGTCCTTCGTGGCGACGAGGCTCAGCGCGATGGCATGGCCGGTGGGCATGTAAGGGTTGTTTTTCGGGATGAGCTTGACAAGCGCCTCATCGGTGCACATCTGCCGCAAATGGTCGAGCATGCCGCCGATCACCGGGCGGTGCATGCACACGGCCGCGGGGCGCGCGGTGGTGGCGCAATGCGTCATCTCATCATACAGTGCCTGCCATGCCGCGTTTTCGTCGGCGGCGAACGCGTCCTCGGTGAGCCGCGGTTCCTCGATCACCTGCTGCCCTGACTGCATCGCGTAGATGCCGATCGTGTCGGCGCAACGCTTCCACGGCGAAGTGTACAGGTCCACCGGTGCGAAGCAGGCGATTTCGCGGGAGAGTGCATAGGCGGCCGCGGCACCGCGCGGCATGAGCGGACGCAGGCCATCCGGACCGCCCCAGGATTTGCGGCTTTCCGCCTTGCCATGGCGCACGAGCAGGAAGGTGGTGGCGAACGCAGTGCCGTTCTTCACCCGCCGCACGAATTCGTCGGCGAGCTCGCGGTCGCATTTGCGCGTAAGCCATTGCCGCGCCTCGCGCGGCGTCATCCACAGCACGTCGCTGATCTCGTTCTCGTCGGCATGGTACACCGGGCCGAACGGGCGCTGGCGTGCCGCCGCGTCGTCGTTGCTGAGCGGATGGGCGATCCAGTAGTCCACGGTCTTGCGGATGCCGCGCGGTTTCACGCCCTTCGTGGAGCCCTTGCCTTCGTAGGCGAGGTCGTATTCCGTGGCGGTGACGTGTGCCTGCAGGCCCACATGGATGCCGGTTTCCTCGCCGATCTCCCGCACGCCCGCGTGGAAGAGGGATTCGTTGGGCTCGAGCTTGCCTTTGGGCCAGCTGATGTCGTCGTACTTCGTGCGGTGCACGACGCACAGCTCCAATCCATCGAACGGATCGTCCAGATGGTCCGCCGGATTCTGGCTCACACGCTGCGTGGAGTCCAGGGTATCGGCAGGATTGGTGGAGATTTCGGCGCTGGTGGTCGGTGCGGATTGTGCTGGGTCTTTCGATTCTGAATCGGAGGTGGGGTTTGCGGTATCGGAATCGCTCGCATCTGGTGTGGAGTTTGCGGTATCGGCTGGCGATGGCGGCGTCTGCTGCGATTCTGCCGCATCCGGCGTCTGGTTTGCATGCTTGGGCTGTTTGTTTTTCGGGAGCGAATGGGAATCGACCGGTTCGTGGGACTTGACCCAACGGTAGACGATGCCGCCTGATGCGTGAATTACATGGATATCAGTCATGATGAATGATTCTTTGCTCGAATTTCACAGATGCGATTTCGTAATTACTGAGGAAACAATACCGAACGAAGCTGAAAGCCGCGGGAAATTACAACGGATAAGCCATCACGTTGAAATCCACAACGCGGAAGCCTGCGGCGCGGGTCTGCAACTCGGAAGCCCGCGCGGCAGGAATCCCCAATGCAGGAATCCACGATGCCGAAGCCCACGATGTAACGGCCGACAATGTAACGGCCCAACTTCGTCACGCGAATCACGGATGCGGCAGATATAGCAGATACAGCATCAGGTACAGCAGAAACGAAAGCGCGGCACCTTTCGATGCCGCGCTGAGCGTCAGTTGTTGATCGCCCTGATCGGTCGCCTCGTGTGCTGTTTGATGAGCACCTCCTGGCAATCGATGAGCGGCTTGCCGTTCTCATCCACCGAGTGGCGCACATACGTGCCGTCCGGCTGCATGTGCCAGCTGCTGGTGGAATCATCCATCTGCAGATCCACGTACTTGATGAGCGCCTCGATCTGCTCGGGTTGCGTGATGCGGATGAGCGCCTCCACGCGGCGGTCGAGGTTGCGGTGCATGAGGTCGGCGGAGCCGATCCACACCTCGGGGCCGGACTGCGGACCCTCGCCGATCTGCGGGCCCTGCGAGTTCGCGAAGGCGTAGATGCGGGAATGCTCGAGGAAACGGCCGAGGATCGAATGCACGCGGATGTTCTCGCTCATGCCGGGCACGCCGGGCTTTAGGGCGCAGATGCCGCGCTCCACGATGTCAATCTTCACACCTGCCTGGCTTGCGCGGTACAGCGCGTCGATCGTGGCCTCGTCCACAATGGAGTTGACCTTGATCTTGATCCACGCTTCCTTGCCGGCGCGTGCGGCGTCCTCTTCGCGCTGGATGCGTTCGATGATGCCGCTGCGCACGGTGCGCGGCGCCACCAGCAGCCTGTGGAAGCTGGACTTTGGCGCGTAGCCGGAAAGCTGGTTGAACAGGCGCGTGAGGTCCTGGCCCACCACCGGGTCGCAGGTGAGCAGACCCAGGTCGGTGTACTGGCGCGCGGTCTTCGGATTGTAGTTTCCGGTACCCACGTGGCAGTAGCGGCGCAGGCCGCCGTCCTCCTGGCGCACCACAAGCGAGAGCTTGCAGTGGGTCTTGAGTCCCACGATACCGTAAACCACATGCACGCCGGCGCGTTCGAGCTTGCGGGCCCACGCGATGTTGTTCTCCTCGTCGAAGCGGGCCTTGATCTCCACGAGCGCCAGCACCTGCTTGCCTGCGGTGGCGGCGTCGACGAGCGCGTCGATGATCGGCGAGTTGCCGGACGTGCGGTACAGCGTCTGCTTGATGGCGAGCACCTTCGGGTCGGCGGCGGCCTGCGCGAGGAACGCCTGCACGGACGTGCTGAACGAATCATACGGGTGGTGCAGCAGGATGTCATGCTCGCGGATCGCGGCGAAGATGTCCTGCGCTTGGCTGGACTCCACGGCTGCGATCTGACGGTTCGTGGTGGGGATGAACGGTGGGTACTTGAGATCCGGGCGGTCGATCTTGCCCAGCTCGAACAGCACCTTGAGGTCGAGCGGCGCGGGCAGGCGGTACACCTCGTCGGGCGTCACGCCAAGCTGGTTGGCGAGCAGCTGCGAGAGGAACGGGCTCGTGGCGTCCGACAGCTCGAGGCGGATCGGAGGTCCGAAGCGGCGGCGCAGCAGTTCGCGCTCCATGGCGTTGAGCAGGTTCTCGGCGTCGTCCTCTTCCACGTCGATGTCTTCGTTGCGGGTGAGGCGGAACGCGCGGGCTTCCTTGATGATCATGCCGGGGAACAGCGAATCAAGGTGCGAGAGCACCAGGTTCTCCATCGTGATGAAGCCGTAGCGCGCCTGGCTTTCGTCTTCGTGCGTGAGGTCGTCGACCGGCACGAGGCGGGGCATGTTATCGGGGATCTTGACGCGGGCGAAGTGCGTCTTGCCGCTCACCGGGTTCTCCACAAGCACGGCGAGGTTCAGCGAACCGCCGGAGATGTAGGGGAAGGGGTGGGCCGGGTCGACGGCCAGTGGCGTGAGCACGGGGAACACCTGGGCGCGGTAGAACTTGCTCAGACGCTCCTGCTCCGGCAGTGTCAGCTGGCTCCAGTTGAGCAGCACGATGCGTTCCTTGGCGAGGTCGGGCAGGATGTGCTCGATCGTGTAGTGCGCGTGCTCGTCCTGCAGACGGTGCGCTTCCTCGCTGATGGCGCGGAACTGCTGGCGCGGGCTCATGCCGGAGGCGCTGGGCACGGCGATGCCCGAATCGATGCGGCGCTTGAGGCCTGCGACGCGCACCATGAAGAACTCATCGAGGTTCGATGCGAAGATCGCGGAGAAATTCGCGCGTTCCAGCACCGGCAGCGTGGTGTCTTCGGCAAGTTCCAACACGCGCTTGTTGAACTTCAGCCAGCTGATTTCGCGGTCGAAGAACCGATCCTTCGGCAGCGGCTCGTAGTTGCGAGAGCGAATGTCTTGCTTGTTCTCGGTTTCCGCGATGTGCTCGGCGATCTGGCTGCGCAGTATCGCCTTCGCGGGTTCGGTAAACTTTTGGACCATACTCCTTACTCTATTGCGTTTCCTGCCGCGGCTCACAGAAAAAGCGACCGAACGGTGAACAATTCACGGTGTGTTCATCTCCCGGTGGGGTTTCGCGCGTCGGGCGGTGAGAGGCGCGGTGCGGGTGGTGCGCGCTGGGCGGGGCCTGCACTTCCGCTGAACTTGGGGTTCCGTACAGCATTTTGCGCGAAATCGGCCTGGATGTTGGTCGAAACCCCAGCTGGCGCTGCGCACCTGCGCCGAACTTGGGGTTCCGTATGGTTTCGATGCCGCTTTCCCTGATTCTGCGGGCGCATTTTCGATTGCCAGAGGTTGCGACACCTGATTTACAGATTGGCAGAGGTATTGACACCAATTTCGAGGTCAAAATGTCTGATGATCGAAAATTCAAGAGCAGAGTTAGAGAGTCCAGCACCATCGTTGGTTTGGTCCGTGCAATCCGTAATCCGTGGAAGAGCCGTTCGCTCTGGGAATCATCGGCAGAAGGATGCCCGATTGAGACTGCAGAGCCCAAAGTCCCTATCGACCAGATTGATTGGAGAACTGCGCTGAACAAATGAAAAGCCGCCCCTCCATCCGGAGGGGCGGCCATCGTACAAGCGCCACAGAAGCGGAATCTCAGCACAACAACTCTGTTGTGGCGGTAAGCCTTAAATAAATCCGCCCAACAATTTGGTATTCCTTCATCCAATCGAACTTGTGGGCTCCGCTGTTCTGTTTTGCTTGTACTTCTATTATGCATGGATTTTCGTTGAAATCAAGCCAGAAACGGGAATCTTCACATTTCATCGAATGTGGTGTTTACTTGTCGATTTGTTCGCATCCATGTGCGAATCATGTTCGCTTAGCACGAGCTGTGTGCGAATATGTGCGTATACGGCGTGTCGTGCGCTGGTGCGGCGGCTTGCCGGGGTTGGAGGAGGCCACATTCGGTAGTGCGTCGTGCTTCTCATCGCCTTGCCGCTTATCTGAGACGTCGCAACGTGAGATGCCACCGTGTGAAGTAATGCCGTGAGTAGTGGTGCCATGTGAGGTGTCAGTGGTGCCATGTGAGGTGTCATCGTGCGAGGTGACGCCATGTGGGGTAACGCCATGTAGAGGTCGGCAGAGGCGCTCGCCGGAAAGTTATCCACATTGGGGCGTCGGGAAGGAAGTTATCCACAAAATTGACGATTTTGCGAAAAGAGCCGATGCGGCCGCTCGGACTGTGGTTGTCTTGGCTGCATGACACGACTTTTGCCACTTCCATTGCCTGCCGCGCTGCAGCCCACGGGTGCCGCCGAGGCTCCTGCCGTCGCGGCGATAACGCATGCCGGGAACATCCCTGGCGATATGCTGCGCGATTGCGGAACGGCAGACTCGTGGCAGAGGGCGGGCACCTGGCGGGAAGCGCATCCCCAGCATGAAGCGGATTCCTGGCATGAAGCGGATTCCTGGCGGGAAGCGGATTCCTGGCGGGAAGCGGCATCCGAGCCGCAAGACTATGGCGATGTGTTGGTGTTTGGGTCGGCGAACGCGGGCTGCGGGGTGTCGGTTGCCGCGGCGTGCTGCGCTCGCGTGTTGGCGCAGGAGGGCGCGCGGTGTGCGCTGGTCGATGTGGATTTCGAAGCGGGCGGACTCGACGTGACGTTGGGATTGGAGGAGGCTCCGGGCTTGCGATGGAGCGCGATCAGCGCGCCCTTGGGTCGTATGGATCCCGAGGCGTTGATGCGTGAGTTGATCGATTGGCAGGGGGTGGCGTTGCTCGCGGCGGATTGCTGGTTGCGCCAAGCGCCGCCGTGGTGGAACGTCGCAGAGGTGCTGGACGCGCTGGCACGGTGCTGCGACGTGGTGGTCGTGGACGCCGGTCGCGGGAGCATCGCGCGGGCATTGCTGCAGGGCGGATTGGAAGCGACGGAGCGCAGGAGTGCCCGAAGGCTTTCGGAATCATCGGGCAGGAATAGGGATGTGATCGGTGATGCGGACGGCGGGGCGGCGGCTCAGCCGCTGACGATGATTCCCCAAGACCAGGCGAATACGCGCATCGGGACGGGTGCGCGCCGCGGAACGGGATCGTGGAAAACGGAATCGTGGAAAGAAATAGAGAAGACAGAGAAATCCGAGAAAGGAGCAGAACTCAGGCGCTCGCGAAATCAAACGCCGCTGGCTTCCGTTGCGGCGGCAATCATGCCGCCTCCGCCTCCGCCGAGGATGGCGGGGATTGCTGGCGGCGGGAGCAGGCGATCGTCTGGTGCAATCGGCTTGGTGGGCGCCATACCCGGATTGCCGCCGCTCGATGCCGCTGCCGGTGAGGAATGGCTCATCGACCCGGCATTGAGCGATACGCAGCTGAACGGCACGCGCAGTACGGGCTGGAACGGCAGCGGGTCTTGTGCCCGCGGTAGGGCCCGCAGTGGAGGTGATACTCGCAGCGACGGTGGCGCTCGCCGCGATGGCACTGATGATTATCTGCAGGCCGGTGCTTATGCACCGGATGGTGCAAGGCTGGGTGCCGAATCATCCAGTGCTGGATTATCGCGCGAGCCGCGAAGGGCGGAATTGCAGATCGCGACCCCGCGGCGTGGCAGATCGCCTGGTTTGGCATCGCCTGGCATGACTCATGATGCCATCGATACCATGCGCGATGCCTCGCAGGGCCCGAGGGTGTGCACGGTGCAGCTGGTGGAGCTCAGCGTGCTGGGATTGGCTCGTGCTGGGGCGTGGCAGGCGCGTCTGCGTGACGACGCGCATGCCGTGGCGGGGTCTTCCGCTGATGCGCGGGCGCTCAGGCTGTGTGACACGTCGCGGCGGGTGTTGGTGGGAACCATGCCGGCGGCGGCGCGGTCCAGGCACCCGGTGGTGGGCGTCCATGATGCGGAAGCGTATGTGAACGAGCCCGTGCTGGGGCCGTTGCCGCGCAATCGCAGCCTGTGCGCTGCGGTGCTGGCGGGGGAGGGCATCGACCAGGTGCCGCGCAAGATCGCCGATGTGCTGCGTCAGGTGGCGCGGAGCGCTCATGTGGGGGAGAACGCGGGTGAGGTCACTGTCGGCGAGGGCACTGTCGACGAGATTGCTATCGGCGAGATGATGGCGCAATGGGACAGGGAGGCCGAGAATCAGGCTGGTGCCCGTGCCGGCGGCGCTCGTGCCGCGCGGATTCCTGCTGATGGCGCGCATACCGATCTTTCCGCCGGCAATGCTCGTGCCGGTCAGAGATACGTCGACCGTGCTCGTGCCGATTCCGCCTGCACCGAGCGCTCCGGTGCCGGCCGCGTCCGTGCCAATCATATGGGGGCTGGCCATGTTCGCGCCGCGCATGCCCATCAGGGCGCTCGCATCGTGCCTGGTGTTCGCGAAAGGAACCGGTCATGAACGGCGACGTGATGCGCCGGCTGGGCGCAGGCGTGTATTTCGGCCCGCTCGATGCGGTGATGCACGAGCCGGGCGTGACGGATGTGGCGGTGACCCCGGACGGCTGCGTGTGGGTGGATCGGGGCGACGGCATGGAGGAACACAGCCTGGTGCGCGCGTTCGGCTCGCCCGAGCAGGTGCGCGCCTTCGCCGTGCAGTTGTGCGCCCAGATGGGGCGGCGTCTCGACGATTCCCATCCCATCTGCGATGCCGGCACGCTCGACGGGGTGCGGTTGCACGCGGTCATTGCGCCCATTGTGCCGTTCGGCGCGTCCATCAGCCTGAGATTGCCTTCCTCCCGGTCGCTCACGCTGGATCAGCTGCAGCGGGCGGGCATGATGCCCCTCGCCTGGCTGGACGTGCTCGAAGGGCTCGTGGGCATGCGCGCCACGCTGCTCGTGTGCGGCGGCACGGGAAGCGGCAAGACGACGCTGCTCAAAGCGCTGCTGCGGCAATGTGACGCGCGGGAACGCATCGTGACCGTGGAAGAGACGCGCGAACTGGGCTCGCTGGGTCATGCCGATTGCGTGTCGCTCGTCACACGCGAGGCGAACATCGAGGGCGCCGGCGAAGTGGGGCTCTCCGACCTGGTCAAAGCGACGGTGCGCATGCGTCCTGACCGCATCGTGCTGGGCGAATGCCGCGGCCCTGAGGTGACCGATCTGCTGCGTGCGTTCAATTCCGGCCATCGTGGTGGCATGGCGACCATCCATGCCGATGGTGTGGAGCGTGTGCCCGCGCGCCTCATGGCTTTGGGTCTGCTCGCGGATGTGCGGCCTGAGGCGATTGCCGCGATGAGCGAGGGCGCGTTCGACGCGGTGCTGTATGTGAAGCGCGGGCCTGATGGCAGGCGGTGGCTGGCGCAGATCGGCAGATTGGAAACGCAGGAGGGTGCGAATGGCTCGCTGCGGCTTGTCGGCCGTTCGCTGGCTTCCTGGGATGGCGAAGGCGTGCAACAATACGCCCCGCAATGGCAGGAGTTCTGCAGCGGATACCTGCAATGGACGGCTCGGAGATGGTAGGGAGGTGCCCACAATGCTGGGAATGGCATGGATCGCGGGCCTATGCGCCGCGGTACTGGTGGGGCTCGCGGGTGCGCAGAGGCAACGCGTCGTGGGCAGGTTGCGCTCGCTGGGCGACGTCGGGTCGCATGGCGGCAGGTGGCGGCGTGGCAATGTGGCGGGTATCGCGACACCCCGCGTGGTGCGCCTGGGGTGGCGTTTGCGCGGATTGGGCATGGGCGTTGCCTCGGCCGATGACGTGGATGCCGCGCTGAGCGCCATCTGTGCGCGCTTGCGGGCGGGAGCCGGATTGCAAGAGGCGTTCGAGGACTACGCGGGATTCCGCTTCGCCACGCCAGGGCTCACGGTGCGCCGCATCGAGATGACATTGCGCTCGCACGGGGCGGGTGGTGCGAGCGACAGTGGCGGCGGGGCTGGCGGAGCGAGCGATATGGGCGGGGCGGGCGGCGGCCGCACAGGTGAGGCACAGATGCCAATCGGTGCGCGCATTGCAGGCACCCTGAAAGCTGTGGGCTCCATCCGCAGCCCGAGCAATGGCGGCGATGCCGTATCGCGTGCCGCGCACAGCATTGCGTGGGCGTGCGCATTATCTGCGGAATCGGGGTGCGATGCCGCGTTGTGTCTCGATGCCGTGCGGTCGGAGTGCGGCAGACAGCGCGACGCGCAGCGTGCTGCCGACCAGGCGTTGGCGATGCCGCGTGCCACGATGCGCATCCTCATGGCGCTGCCTGTGCTCACGCTGCTCGCTGGCGAGGCGATGGGCGCGCATCCGCTTGCCTTCGTGCTGGGAAACCCCGCGGGGTGGGCTGTGCTGGCATTGGGCATGGTGTTCGAGGTATGCGGCGTGGCGTGGATGCGATGGCTGGTGCGCGGATTCGACGAGCGCGTGGACTTTGGCGGTGCGAACGGGTCAACCGCGATGGGGGACAGAGGAGGCGTGATCCGATGATGATTGCATGCGTGGCGTTCGCGGCGGTGGCGATGTGGGTGGTGTGCGCGGGGCATGACCGGAGCGCTGCGATTCAGCGGATGGCGGGCTTGGCAAGGCAACGCCCGCGGCAGGCGGATTCGGGGGTGCCGGGGGCAGACGGATCAGCGGCAGGCGGGCCAGGGTCGGACGGAGTAGGTCCGAACGGATTTGGTGCGGGCGGATCAGGCTCGAACGGATCGGCGGGAGCCGCACCGTTGTGGAGTACGCGCGAGATGGCGGGTGCCGGGAGCCTCGATGATTCTCCGATGCCGACGGCCACGGTCGTGCTCGAGCTCATGATGGTCGCGCTGCGGGGAGGCGCATCGATACCCCATGCCCTGCGGTTGGTCGGCACGTCGGTGGGCGGACGGTTCGGCAGCGCGGCAACGCAGGTGAGCGTTGCGTTGCTGCGTGGCAGTGAGTGGGAAACGGCGTGGAAGCCTGCGCTCGCAAGCGAGGCAGGCGGGGTGCTTGCTGCCGTGGAGGATGCGCTCGAGCCCGCTTGGCGGCATGGGTCGTCGCCGATACCGCGCATGGAGGCTGCGGTCGATGCAATCGCCCGCAGCCAGCACGACCAGGCGGAGGCGGAATCGACGAAGTTGCAGACCGCTGTGCTCATGCCAGTGGGGCTGTGCTTCCTGCCGGCGTTCATCCTCGTCGGCGTCGTGCCGGTCGTGGCGGGCTGGGCGGCCGGCTCCTGGGCATGACCGACAGTGCTCCACGCGAGCATAGGGAGAGCCGGTGTGGCGCGGTGTGTGATTGTGTGTGATGAGCAGCGCGGTCACGAAGCGCAATCGCGGTGATGAGTGCACCAACAGGCCAATCGCGAAGCAATTGGGGGGCTGAGGAGTTGGGGAGCCTAGGGAGTTGGGGAGTCGGGGAGCCGAGGGGTTGGGAGGTTGAGGCGTTGAGGTGTTGAGGAGTTTGGGAGGTTGAGGGGTTGGGAGAGTCGCGCCGCGCGATTGTTGCCATGAGAGATATCCACACTGATGCGTTTGTGCCATTTTCTCGGCGACGTTTGTCCACATACCCGTGGGTTATCCCCCAATTCGCCCCACCACAGTCCACATTGGTCCAAAAGGCACTGGTGAACGGGCGGGGTGTGGCATGGTGGGAAGTGATCTTCGAAGTCCGCTTCGCAAGGTCATGACGCAATCAGCAGTACTCAACGGTGCAGGGCGCACTCGACGCTGTCGGCGCCCTGCACCGGGCCTCGTTCGGCATGAGACGGGCCGGCTCTCTGTTTAGGGGCCGAGCCGCGATCTCATGCGGATCAGGCGCTCTGAAAGCGATAGGAAACGGGACCGCACGGCAATCGGGGCCACACAGGAGACAACAGAACGTGGAAATCCTTGGCAACAGGGCACTACGGTATCGCAGAGCCCGGCGCTGGGGTCGCCGCGCCGGAACGTAACAGAAATCACAACAGGGCGCAGCAGGCCCTCGCCAACGGAAATAACAACATCTACGGAAACACACAGAAACACAGAAACACAAAAACACAGGCGCAACGCCTACAGAAAGAAGGACACAATGACCGCAACAATGACGAGCATCGCCACCCCTGAGGGGCCGGCGCCCGGCGGCTCCGGGTTGCTGGGTTTCGCGCGCGGCTGCATGGCGCTGGCCGCCATGCCCAACACCGCGCTCGCACGTAAGCATGGTTCGTGCCAGGCTAGTTCGCGCCAGGCTGGTTCGCGACAGGCTGGTGCATGTCAGTCAAGCCTGCATCGCATTGACGCACGCCAGGCTGACTCGCATGCGGCGGATTCACGCCGGGTCGATTCATACCCAGCGGATTCATCGCAGACTGATGCGGGTTTGGCCAAGACCCGTGACACGAACGAGACTCTTGCTCATCCGCATGAATCCATAGCTGGGCAGAGAGCGCAAACATCGCGGAAAGTGCAGACGACGCAGACAGGGCCAGCTGCACGGGCAGCACAGACAGCACAGACGGCACAGGATTCCGCGGAATCCCATGACGTCGTCGATATGGAATTCGCCAACGTGGAATACCGCACGCCGGAATTGCCTTATGAGCATGCGCCGCACCCCGCGGGCGCTTCGCGGGGGCACAAGTGGCGCTGCGGTTGTCGGATCGGCAGTGCCGGCACGCTGACGGGGGATAGTGGCGAGCAGCCGCCCTCCAGCCATGCGCAGGCAAGCCAGGCGTCAACGTGTCAGAATCCAGCGTGCCCGGTGCGAGCCCATGATGCGCCCGGTCAACCGGCGCAGACACTGCATTCGAGGATGCTCAAGGCATATTGCGACGCGGTGTCGGGCGTAACGAGGCTCGGTGGCGAGGAGGGCGTGACCACCGCCGAATACGCGGTCGTGCTCGTGGCGGCGACCAGCTTTGCCGCCGTGCTGCTGGGCATCCTCAAGTCCGACGCGGTGCGGGACGCCTTGACATCGCTCATCACCAGGGCACTGAGCGTTGTGTAAGCGCGGCCAGCGTGGGGCGGTGACGGCGGAATTCGCCGTGATTCTCCCCGCTGTGGTGGCGCTCGCGATATTGCTGTGCTGCCTGGGCCGGGCGGTGGTGGTGCGCGTCGAGTGCCAGGACGCAGCGCGCACCATCGCACGCCGCGCCGCTCAGCAGATGCAGGTCGATGCCACGTCCTTGGAGGATGTGGCGGATGGCTTGGAGCCGTGGGCGGATTCCGTGGCGGCCCAGCTCGCTGGGAGCGGTGCGGACGCCACGCTCTCGGCGGCGGTGAGCGGCACCGAGCCGACCGGCACGGCTGGCAACGGCATCGAGGTGCGCGTGCGGGCGCCGGTCATTCCCGATCCGCTCCATGTGTTGCCTGCGGCGGTGGAAGGCTGCGCGTTCGCGTGGTCGCCATGAATGCGCCGTCCATCACTGCGAACGCCATGGACGGCGCGATGGACGAATCCGTGACGGGGCCTGCAGCGGAATCTGCAATGGAATCCACAGTGGAATCCGTGGCGGGATTTGCACCGGGATCCATGAGCCGCAGGCCGGTTTGCACGGAGCGAGGCTCTCGCCGCTGCCTGCGTCGCTCGGCCGCGGATTGCCAGGGCTCGGGCACCGTCGCGGGACTGATCGCGGTGCTTGTCGTGTTCGTGATGCTTGGCGCCGTCTCGGCCCTGGGTGCGGTCACCGTTGCCAAGGCGCAGGTCGGCACGGCGGCGGACGAGGCAGCGCTCGCGGCAGCCGTTGCATTGCGCGACGGTGCGAGCGCCACCACTGCATGCAGCACGGCGCAGACGGTCGCACAGCGCAATGGTGCCGTGGTGCAGTCATGCACGGCGGCGGGCGATGACGTGACGGTGGAAGCGCGGACCGATGTGATGGGGCTCGCAATCGCTGGGGAGTCGCTGCCTGGCATCCCGGTGGGGGCGAGCGCCCGCGCCGGTCCCGTCGAGTGCGGTGGCTGACTGCCGTAGCGGCACGCGCGGTGAACCGCACCGTCCCGCGGCTCGCCGCGCCGCCGTCCTCGGCTCGGCGCATCGCTCGGTAATCTGGAAATCTGGAAGTCAATCAAGGAGTTGGCACATGGCATTGGCGTTGTACAGGCGGTATCGCCCGGATACCTTCGATGGCGTGATTGGGCAGCAGCAGGTCACGGAACCGCTGTGCCGGGCGCTCGACAACAACAGGCTGACCCACGCCTATCTTTTCAGCGGTCCGCGCGGCTGTGGCAAGACGAGCTCGGCGCGCATCCTCGCCCGCTGCGTCAACTGTGCCAAGGGACCTACGTCGCACCCGTGCGGCGAATGCGAAAGCTGTCGCGAACTGGCTGCGAACGGGCCGGGGTCCATCGACGTGATGGAGATCGATGCCGCCAGCCATAACGGCGTGGAGGACGCCCGCGACCTGCGCGAACGCGTCACCTTCGGCCCCGCGCGCGACCGGTACAAGATCATCATCCTCGACGAGGCCCACATGGTCACGCCGCAGAGCTTCAACGCGCTGCTCAAGACCGTGGAGGAGCCGCCGGACAACGTGATGTTCATCTTCGCCACCACGGAGCCCGACAAGGTCATCAGCACCATCCGATCCCGCACCCACCACTACCCCTTCCGCCTCGTGCCGCCAGAAATCATGGGGCCGTACCTTGAGAAGGTCTGCGAGAAGGAAGGCATCACTCCGGCACAAGGCGTGCTCCGCCTCGTCATGCGCGCCGGCGGCGGCTCGGTGCGCGACACGCTGTCGGTGCTCGACCAGCTCATGGTGGGCGCCGAAGGCAACGAGATCACCTACGAGTCTGCCGTGCGTCTGCTGGGCTTCACGCCGGACTCCCTAATCGGCGAGGCGGTGGATGCCGTCATTGATTCCGATGGCGCGAAGCTGTACGGCATCGTCAACAAGGTCGTGGTGGGCGGCTACGAGCCCAAGAAATTCGTCGACGATCTGCTCGCTCGCGTGAGGGACCTCACGGTGCTCACCCTGGCGGGCGAGCAAGCCGAGAAGGTGCTTAGCGACGATGTGCGCGTGGAGGACGGCGACGAGCTGCGCCGCCAGGCATCCGCGCTGGGGTTGGCGAAGCTCACGTGGATGGCGGAGACCATCAACGACACGCTCGAGCAGATGACTGGCGCCATTTCGCCGCGCATGCGGCTGGAACTGCTTGCCGCCAAGCTGCTCGTGCCCGCCGACCAGCGCGTGGTGAGTGGTCCGGCGGCTGGCGGTCCAGTGGCTGGCGGTCAGATGGCTGCTGGCGGCCAGCCACAAGGTGGTGCGCCATCCTTCCCGACGCGGTCTTTCCAGGCTCAACCCGGCCAGGCACAACCCGGTCAAACACAGCGCCTCGGTGGCGTGGCAGCACCTGCCGCCAGCGCTTCGCGTGCTCCGGCGGCGAATGGCCAGACTGCCAATCGCGGCATCTCCAATACGGCGGGACTCAATGCCGCGCTCGCGGCGATGAGTGCGCCGCAGGCCTCCGCAACCGCGCCAATGGTTGCATCTGCGGCGGCTCAAGGCACGGCGGTTGCGCCGGGCATGGTCGCCGCGCAGGGAGCGGCGGTTGGTACGGCACCGGCATCAGCCTCTGCGCCCGCACCTATGGCAACGCCCGCGTCCGTGCTCGCGCCGATGACGCAAGCCCAGGTTGATGAATTGTGGGATAAGTCGGTGGCATCGCTGCCGGATGACGCCCGCGTGTTCCTCGACCGCGAGCAAGTGCCGCATGTGAGTCTGATCCGTGACCCGCGCAATCCGGCGAGGGCGCGTCTGAACCTTACGTTCGTCAAGCCCGCGGCACAGCAGGCGTTCTCGCTGGCTGTCAGCGGGAATTCCAAGGTCGTGAAGCTTGCCGGCGATGCCGTGCACCGCTTCTTCAGCGATGGCACGATAATCGCTCCCACGAAGACCGCGGCGGATGGCGAGGCCGCCGTGCCGTTGTCGAAGCTTCCCGAGCAGCAGCGGCAAGTCGCTCGTCGCGAAGCGCTGATGTACAGCGTCAAGCTCAAGGGCGGTGCCGCGCTGGGCAGCGCCTCCGACCTGCAGCGACCAGAACGCAAGCATGAATCCGCGCAAACGGAGCATGGCGATTCCGGTTCGGCGGGCGATGGCGGTGCGGATTCCGCCGACCCTACCGACCGCGCCGCGGCGGCAGCAGCCGCCGCAACGCAGCCTCATGGCACTGCAGAAGCGCGGAACTCAGCGCTCCGTGCTGCGACGACAATGTCTCCGGCAGCGGCAAGCTCCGTGCCAGACGCGGCTTCGATCCCTTCGGATGTGGACCCCTGGGCGGACGAGCCGTCGCTGCACGACGAGCAGGAGGCGCAGCGCGCCCAAGGGGCGTCGTCCGCGCGAATAAATGGTGCGGAGCCTCACCCCGTGAAGCATGTGGCGGTGCCGGATGCCTCCGACCAGACCGATCCGTGGGCTGATCAGGCGCAGGAGCTCCAGGCCCAACCTGTGCAGGGCTTCCCGGTGCAGGGATTTGCGCCACAGACGCCATCCGCCGCGCAGCCAATGGCTGCACAGGACACACAGGGTGCACAGGGTGCGCCGAGCAGACTGAGCACGCCAGGCGTAACGGGAGCATCGCGCGGTGCACAAGCCGCACCAGGTGCGGTGCCGATGGGTGTGCCCGGGGCAATGCCTGGCGCAGCGCGGGATGCCATGCCTGGCGCAACGCCGAATGGCACGGCGTCGCCGTCGTCTCTGCAGCCGGCGGTACCGCAGTCTGCGGCATCGGCAATGCAATCCGGCCCGATGCAGCCCATGATGCAGGATCCCATGCAAGCCCCGATGGGCGGGATGCCGCCGGTGCCGGATGATGGCGCGGACGAGTATTCGCTCGACGACGCAGACATTTCCGAGGGCATGAGCATCGAGGACATCGCCAAGGCGTTCGATGCCAAGGAAGTTCGGGACATCACGGAGGATGGCAATGGCACTGTATGACGGCGCGATCCAGAACGTCATCGACGCGTTCTCGTCCCTGCCCGGCATCGGGCAGAAAGGCGCGCAGCGCATCGCTTTCTACCTGCTGTCGGCAACCACCGAGCAGGTGGACCAGCTCGCCAAGTCCGTCGTGGATCTCAAGCGCATGGTGCGGTTCTGCGACATCTGCGGCAACGTGTGCGAATCATCCATCTGCCCCATTTGCGCCGATCCGCGGCGTGACCCCACCGTGCTGTGCGTGGTGCAGGAGCCCAAGGACGTGGTGAGCATCGAGCGCACGCACGAATTCCACGGGCTCTACCATGTGCTCGGCGGCGTCATCGACCCCATGTCGGACGTGCGCCCGCAGGATCTTCGCATCGCTCAGCTGTTGCGGCGCCTGGGTCCCCATGGCGCGCTCACCGTGGACGAGCACCTTGCCGCCGAGGGAGGGGAAGAAGACCAGGACGATCGGCAGCAGGGCAGCCGGCAGAGCGGTCGGCAAGAGGGTCGGCCGGGCGCGGATGCGCGTAACGAGGGGCCGGAACCCGGAAGCCGGCAAGCCAACGATCGGCAGACGGATGAAACAGCCGTGATGCAACCGGTCGAAGCGCCCTCCGTGCCTGCCGCGGTCACCGCGGCGCAGCGCGCTTCGGGAAGCATCTATGCATCCATTGCGGCCCGAGAAAGTGCACAGGAAGGCGCGCAGAGGAGCACACTGGGAACCAGCGCGCAGGGAATCGGCACGCAGGCTGGTGCACAGGAGGCTGGCGCACAAGCGGCCAGTGCGCGGGATGCCGGTGAAAACGGCCAGGGTCAGGCGCCTGCTATCTCTGGCGTCCAGTCTGCTGCCGGCAGCCATGCCGTCACGGTGTCGCTCATCGGACGCGACGATGTGCCGCCCGTCAAGGAGGTCATCATCGCCCTCGACCCGGATATCGAAGGCGAGGCGACGACCACGTATCTGAGCGGTCTGCTCGCGCCATTGGGCATCACCGTGACCCGCCTGGCAAGTGGTCTGCCTGTGGGCAGCGACCTGGAATACGCCGACGAAATGACGCTCGCGCGCGCCCTCGCTGGTCGCCGCCGCGTGTAGTGCCGGCGCAGGCATCTGCACAAACGCTTGCGCAGATGCCTGCGCAGTATTCACCGAGCATCTTCGCGGGCGCATTCCCATGACGCGCTCGCGCGACCGAATGGCTGCATTATGCAGTCGCGTCCATGCAGCCGTGTCCATGTGGTCATACCCATGCGATTTTGGCCACGCGGTGCGTTCACGTCCGCGTTCCACATGGTGGAAAACCGCGCCGTTATGCGGCTTGTGGCAACGTATTATCACACAAGCTGGGTATACTGAACCCGCACATACGAGGATTGGAATAACGTGGCTCTTATCGTTCAGAAATACGGCGGTTCATCCGTCGCCGACACGGATTCGATCAAGCGCGTCGCACGTCGAATCATCGAAACGAAGCGCAAAGGCAACGATGTCGCGGTCGTCGTGTCCGCAATGGGCGACACCACCGACGAACTCATCGACCAGGCCAACGAGATCGACACCCAGCCGCCGGCTCGCGAGCTCGACATGCTCATGACCGCGGGCGAGCGCATCTCCATGTCGCTGCTTGCCATGGCCATCCATGCGCAGGGCGAACGCGCTCACTCCTTCACCGGTTCGCAGGCCGGTTTCGTCACCGACGCCCGCTACGGTGCTGCGCACATCCGCGCCGTCAAGCCCGACCGCGTCATCAACGCGCTCCATCAGGGCGAGATTGGTATCGTCGCCGGCTTCCAGGGCGTCAACTCCATTGGCGACGCCACCACGCTGGGCCGTGGCGGCTCCGATACATCCGCAGTCGCGCTCGCCGTGGCACTTGGCGCTGACGTGTGCGAGATTTACACCGACGTGGACGGCGTGTTCACCGCCGATCCGCGCATCGTGCCCACCGCGCAGCGCATCCCCGCGATCTCTTACGACGCGGTGCTCGAAATGGCCGCCTCCGGTTCGAAGGTCCTGGCGCTGCGTTGCGTCGAGTACGCGCGCCGCTTCAAGATGCCGCTGCACGTGCGCAGCTCCTTCTCCCATCTGCCCGGCACCATCGTGGTGGGCGATGGAGTCGATCCCCGCACCGTGCCGAACATCGGCTGAAGCTTTTCAACACGACCATCACGTAGACGAACCAAATACACGTACACGAACAGAACAAAGGACAGACCATGACTGAAGAAGAAAGCAAGTCGATGGGCGACATCTTCCCCGACCTCAACGGTCCCGAATCCCCGGTTATCTCCGGTGTCGCCAACGACGGCTCCGAGGCAATGATCACGCTGCGCGGCATCCCGGACCGCCCGGGCTGTGTGACCACCGTGTTCACGCTGCTTGCCGAGGCCGGCATCAACATCGACATGATCGTGCAGGCGCTCGCCGAGCATGGCGACAACGGCGCGACCGCCGATGTGTCGCTGACCGTGCCGGAGACCCAGGTGCGCAAGGCAGCCGAGCTGCTGCGCGCGAACCGCGACTCCATCGGCTATCAATCCGCCGACACGAACACCGGCATTGCCAAGGTTTCGCTCATCGGCGTGGGCATGAAGACGCATTCCGGCATTACCGCCCGCTTCTTCAAGGCGCTCTCCGACAAGGGCATCAACGTGCTCATGATCTCCACTTCCGAGATTCGCATCTCCGCCGTCGTGCCGCTCGACGACATGAAGGACGCCGTGCGCGCCGTCCACACCGCCTTCGGTCTGGATGCCGACTCCGTGGAGGCCGTCGTTTACGGCGGCACCGGTCGCTGAGCCGTCCAAGGCTGCTTCGCCCATGAGAGCCACACTGGCTGCCGAGTGGGCGCGTCTCGCTGGCGTGAAATCCCTCGATTGCGCCCTCGGCGGTGATGGGAATGGACGCTGATACATGAGGCCAAACGGGGCCGCATGATGCGTGATGCATCGTGCGGCCCTGCTTGTATTACGACACGGGGCGGCAACACCCTCGCATTGTTCGTGCTCCCTGCGCGGGTTTCTAGCTATGGTCTCGGGGGGCTGGATTCTTGGATTCCTGCATTCCTGTATTCCTCCTCCGTCTCTTTCCCCCTTTCCCGTCTTTTTCCCTCTTCCCCGTCTCTTTCTCTTCCCCTTCTCTCACCGTTGCTCTGTTGTTTTCTGTTTCCTTCGCTTTCTGTTTTCTTCCTCTGCTCTCCCTGTTGCTGGTCCTTCTCCTTGTTCTCCTCTTTCTCTTTCCTTCCTCCTTTCCTTTCAATCCTCCTCCCTCCTACCTTTTCATCCCCTTCTCCTTCCATCTTTCCTCTTCATCTTTCCTCTTCATCTTTCCTTTTCCCTCTTTTCTCCTCTCTTTTTCTTCCCTCTCCTTCCTCTCTTCTTCTCCATTCCTTTCATCCTCTTTCCTCTTTTTCCCACTCCCTCTTCTCGCGCATTCGTTCTCTCAACCTTGCGCGGTAACCTAGAGGCATGTCCCAGGCATCCGAAGAAGTGTTGAAACAGCTCGACCGTCTCGTAGCTCTTGGCTACCCTGACGTGGCGGATCTGTCGTCTGCCGCATTCCGGGCGCTCGCCCTTCCCCTTGTGCATGCCCTGGAGTTCAACGACACCCTGACTGACCAAGTGCTGCTCGTCCCTACGCGCGAGCTCGTGAGTCCTGAATCCCTCATCGCCCGCACGAGCATCGGCCGCTATGCAGGGTTTTCCACAATGCCGCCACGCGACATTGCCAGTTTTACGCCCACCCAGGGTTTTGAGCCTCCAGAGGGGCCGTTCTACCTGGTCATCGACCCGCACACCGGCACGTGCTATATCAACCGCGAGCCGGATGTGGCGCGCAAACTCATGGAGTCCGATGACCGTCTGCCCCTCACAATGGAGGAGGGCCTGGCCATCGCCACGCAGCATCCCGATTGGCTCGATGTCAAGAATGGTTACAACCTCCTGGGTTCTCGCTCGGCTGATGGCCGTGTGCCCAGCATCTGCATGAGCCAGAATGCGCCGCGCCTTGCAGCGGTGTGGCCCAATTCCAAGCATTCCTGGTTGGGCAACGCTTACTGCAAGGCCCGGCTGGGTGTTTCCCTGCTGCATCGGTAGCAGCCCGGTGCAATGTGGAATGTCTGAGACATCCGACTTGAGCAATGTCCGCCGCACCAGGAGCTTCACCAATGACCCAAGGAGGATCGTGACGCCTGGCATGAGCGGCATCCGGTGTAAGTGGCGTCTGGCGTGAGCGGCGTCTGGTGCGGGCTGGTCCCTGATCGGAGTCATCCACGCCACCGGCGTCGCTCGCTAGTCGTTCCAACATCTCAGCATTGTGCGGAGCTTCAGTCTGATGTCTGTCGTTATGCGCCTGCTCACCGCACTCGTCCGTGTTAGTCCCTTCCCTCCTTGCCATCGCTGTGGTTGTCGGCTCCTGTGTCGGTTCTTGCCTTGGTGCTGCGCCTCTTTTGGCCTCGCACCCCGGAGATGATGGCACCGATAATGAGCGCCGCACCCAGTGCCAGTGCCGTAAACGTCGCGACCCTGAGCCAGAACGTGGAATCGAGCGCGAAATCGCCGACCACGAAGGGCGCGATCATGACCGCCGCCGCCAGCGTCACAATGACACCCCAGATGACCGTGCCACCGCTGACACCTGTTTTGTCGTAGACGACGGTTTGGGTTGGCTGAGACGCTTGGGGAGCGGAATTGCGATTCCACCCTGGGTAGGCGGCGTATGGGTCGCCGTTCTGCGGCGGTACGCCGCCCCCCGGGTAGCCATTGCGTGCGGCTTCCTGCGCGTAGCCGGTGGCGGCGTTGCGCTGATCGTGTGCCGCCGTGCCCAGGGTGTCGGTAGTGTTCGCGGTATTCCGCTGATTGCTGGCGCCAGTGGAGCCCGCAGTATTGGCATGGATAGCGACGGTTTCCGCTTCCATACTGTCGTGGACGTAAGGATTGCGATTCGTCGGCTTCGCTTGTGTGAACACCGCAGTGGGCGTCTCGTCGGCAGGCAACATGATCGGTGTGGTTTGTGCTAGCTGGTCAGCGGATGCCATCTGGTCGGCGGATGCGATGTGCTCTGTGGGCGCGTCTTGTGGCATTCGCGTGGTCGGTGCGACCTCCTCGATGGGTCTTGTAGGGGCCAGCGAGTCACCCGAGATCTCGGGCGAGGCCTCCGCCGAGATAGCTTCTCTTTGCGATATTGCGTTGTGTTGACCGATACTCTTGTTATCGGTTCCGTGTTCGTTGGTGGTCATGATGTCTCCGTTCAAGTGTCTGAATCGTATCGATTGCCGTGTATCGATTGCTGCCGGATGCGTTGCGGTTTTGTTGTTGGGAATGATGATGGTTGGGGTTGCTGAATCGGAACTGCCGCTGAGCCAGAGCCCTCCGCATTCGTTGCCTTTTACACCCTTTCCAACCTCACGTTGCTTGCCACGACCACTGCCCGGATGCGCAGGGACGCCACGCTCGAGCTTGCGGAATCCACCCTGCCGGGGCGGCCGATGTTCGTACCGAGATAAAGCTGGGAGTATGGCTGCGAGTCGCTGGTTCCCGCGGTGTCTGCGGTATCGGAAGCGTCGGTGCTAGACGAAGGCGAGAGAGAATCCGGCCGCGAGCTGAGGGATTCCGAATCGTCCTCGTATGCTCCGTCGTAATCGGCGCCGCTCAAGGCACCAAGGAACACGAACGACGATTGCTCGGAATCGGAGAACACCGCCTTGCACGATGCCGGAATACGGATGATCACATTGCTGGCCGTCGCCCACAGGGGAAGCGTGCCGTTGGGGCATGCCGTGCTGTGCGTGGTGCTCCAATCCGTCAGGTCAATCGTCACGTTCGACGCTTTTGCGCTCGTACCGAGCACAAGGTTGTTGAAGTCGGCAGAACGGTACGTCGCATTCGATCCCGTGACCTGCACCGCGGCATGCTGTGGGGCGATACCTGCAATGGCGGTGTAATTCGTCGAGTATTCGATGCCTGTGGTGCACATCGCGATGACGAGCATGACGATGGCGAGCGCTGTAAGACCGCCGCCCCTGCGTCCCGCCATACCGATGAGAATCAGGGCGATGCCGAGGAACGCGACGCTTGCCACTGCCCAGATTTCCACGGCTCTCGTGATATCCACACCATTGGGTGCGTAGTTCCATGGCGAGCCTGTCTGGCCATAGGCGAGCAGGACGATGCCCAGCGCGAGCACGATGATGCCCGCACATGTGCCGACGATTGCGGCACCCGCCTTGCGACGCTTGTGCTTGACCTGCGGGGCAGGCGCAGCAGTCACTGTGGCAGCTCCAGACGGGGCTCCATATGCTGCGTTGGGGGAAGCGCCGTATCCTGTGCCGTATGCTGTCGCGCTTGCATTCGATGCGGGCTGCGAAAAACCAGTAGGCTGTGCAAACCCAGCGGTGTTGGCTGCGCCAGGCGCGTTGCCTGCAGGATTTCCGTTGTGGAATCCATTGCCCGGATTCATGGCGCCTGGTGCCTTCGGCTTCGAAGCCTCTTTCAGCTGCTTGTGATAGAGCAGCGCAAGCACGATGGCGATGACGATGAGGGCTGGCAGGCTGATCGGCGCGGAGACCGGGCAGCCGATGATGATGAAGATGAGCGCCCCCCAGAAGCTGCTTGACAGATCGCCATCTTCGATTGCGGATTGCGCGAGGATGCGTCCGTCTCGCTCGTCTGGCAGCAGCATCCAGGCGACGCCATAGAGCATGACGCCGATGCCGCCTGCGAACGCAAGCGCCAGCCAGATGATGCGCACGATGAGTGGGTCCCAGCCCAATTTGTAGGAAATCGCACCAGACACGCCACCGATCCAACGGTTTTGCGAACGCTGGATTCCCCAGCTGCGTATCCAATCAAAGAAGCTGCGGCCCACAGGCTGCCCCTGTTCCGTGGCGGGGGCCTGTTGATATGCGTATTGCTGGTATCCCGCCTGCTGTCTCGCGCCTTGGGAATCGCCCTGCGGCGTGTGCGGTGTCTCGTTCATGATCGTTCCTTCTTGTTAGCCCCGCGAGGACTCTTATCGGTTCTCTTAGGGACTCTCTTGTCGCCTTTGTGGGGCGCTTCGTAGGCCTTGGGCCCTCCATTCGAGTTCGGTATGCGTTTTCGCGCTGATACCATTCCACCGCAAAAATGGAGACGCCGCCATCAGGGTTTACCCTGATTCATCCCTGATTTTTCATCCCTTACCCTGAACTCGCCCCTGAGCCCTCCCCTGGGCGGCTAAAGTCCCTATCAGTGGCGTCCCGAGCCAGTCGGGAACGCTGCAATGCTGACAGCATGACGTTGACACCATGACGTGGTGATGAGAGCAACACTGCATGACTCTCATCACATGACGACCAATCGGCACTCATCGACGGGAGGACCAGGGATGGCAGGCACAGCACCGAATGATCACGCGGCGCATGGCAATGCGAAGCCAGATGCGACACCTCAGGGACCGTTGCGTCGCACGCCATTGAGTCGGCTCGTGGACGCGGCGTCCCGTGCACGCACGTCTACCCGGTCCTTCGGCAAGGCGACGTTGAGTTCGGTCGCGCGGCTTGTGGCGTTGCTTTCCGTCATCGTCTTCGTCGCCCTGCGCGTCAGCGGCATGAGCACAGAGATGGCAGGCGGGTGCGTGTGCATCTTCGTGGGCATCACGCTCGGGTGGACGCTCATGACCGTCATCATGAATGCCGCCGATACTGGCCATCCCAAGCCGGCGGTGAGCTCTCTCATCATGATGGCAGCCAGCATCATCGTCATGGGCGCCGGGGTCATCCTCGTGTGCGCGTCCCTCATGCCATGGGCATATGTGCTGCGCGGATTGCTTGGCGGCGTGCTTCTCATCGCCGGACTCGTATTCATCATCGCGCCATGGTGGCTCAGCCTCGTGAGCGATCTCGGTGCCGAGAAAGCCCGCGCCGCTCGGGAGGAGCTGCGCGCCGACTACGCGACGCAGCTGCATGATTCCGTGCTTCAGACCCTTGCCCTCATCCAGATGGATGCCGACGACCCGGTGAAGACTCGCGCTTTGGCTCGAGCACAAGAACGCGATCTGCGCGAATGGCTGTATGGCGATCCCGGGGCAGTGCTCAGCGGACCAGGCCGCGGCACATTGGGCGACTTCGCAAGCGAAGCAAGCCCTGTGGATGTTGCAGCGGTGGCAGACTCCGGGGCAGCCCCTGGCTCCAGGGTGCCTGCTGACCCAATGGCGGCAGGTGTTGAGACATCTGGCTCTGAGGCATCTGGTGCTGGGACATCTGAGGGCGGCGGAACGACTCCTGCATCGGCGACCGAAGGCATTGCACGCAGTGGGGCTGTGACATCGAGCACGACACCAGGCAGGGCGATGCCAAGTGTGACGATGTCAGTCGCAGCGATGCCAGGTATGTTGTCGCCGTACTCGATGCCGGCCACGCTGTCGCGGGCGGTCAAGCTTGCCGCCGCCCAGGTGGAGGATTCGATGGAAGTGCCGATCGGTGTGGTCGTCGTAGGCGATTGCGCCATGACCCCGGCGCTTGCCGGCATGGTTGCCGCAGCCATGGAAGCCATGCGCAACGCGACTCGTCATGGGGCGCCTCCGATTTCCGTCTATGCGGAAGTCTCGGCAGAAGGTCTGGCGCCCGAGTCGTCCAACATGGTCATGCTCGGCGCCAATGAATCGGGTGCTCCGATGAGCAATGCCGAGGTGGAGATTTTTGTGCGCGATCATGGCGAGGGCTTCGATATCTCGCATCTGCCGGCCGGCCATCGCGGTGTCAAAGATTCCATCCTGGGGCGCATGGAACGACTCGGCGGCACCGCGAGCATCGATTCCCGTCCCGGTTGGGGCACGGAAGTGCACCTTACATGCAGAGCGGGGCATCAATGACGATAATGGGAGACAGCAGAATCCGTCGGATGGCGGAACCAGCGGATAGCAGAATCTGGCGGATAGCAAATCGGAGGATGACAATAACCGACGGATGGCGGAATCCGATGGATGAAAGACCAGCGGATAGCAGAACCAGCGAATGGCGGAACTTCCGAATGGTGGGGATCGCCGAACTGCGAAAGCCAATGATGGGAAGAGACATATGAAAGGGCGCATGATATGAGCGGCATGAACGGTACGGCCGATACAGGTCCTGACGATATGGGTCTTGACGGTACGGATATTGACGATACGGGTGGCATGAATGGCATGGCTGACCCGAGTGCGAAACGGCCTCAGAATCCGCAGGGAAACCCTGCGGATTCTCCCAGCGCATCTGATGATGTGCCTCGGGATGAGCCCCGCCGTGCGCCCCGCCATGTGCGGGTGGCGGTTGTGGACGACCATGAGATGTTCCGCCGTGGCGTCATCGACACGATCACCCCGGATTGCGACGTCGTGGGACAAGCGGCGACCGTCGAGGAAGCAATACAGATGATCGGAGACACCCAGCCAGACGTTGTGCTGCTCGACGTGCATGTGCCCGGAGGCGAGGGCGGTGGTGGTGCCGAGATCATTCTTAAATCCCTCAAGGCCGCCCCGCGCACACTGTATCTGGCGCTGTCCGTCTCCGACTCGCCCATCGACGTGGGATCGGTGATCCGTGCCGGCGCTCGCGGGTACGTGACCAAGACGATCACCGCCAGCGACCTGCTCGCCTCCATCCATCAGGTGGCGGAAGGCTATGCCGTGTTCAGCCCCCGCCTCGCCGGATTCGTGCTCTCGGCATTGCGCCCCGAACCAGGCAGCCTTGCCAGCGCGGCGACCGCGGCGCACACATCCGATGCCGTGCGGAACGCCGTTTCCAAGAAGTCGGGCATGGTGGTCGCCACCGGTCCAGACAGCGTCGCCAATGGCGCATTCATCCAGGCCAACGACCCATTCGCCAGCGTGGCATCGGGGAGGGGCTCGGCAGCAGACCCGGCATCCACGGACGCAGCGCTAGCGGCAGCCGAAGCCGCCGCGGTCAAGGCCGAGGACGATGCCTCGCTCGATACGCTCACCCCGCGCGAACAGCAGGTCATGCGCCTCATCGCGCGCGGCTACTCATACAAGGAGGTGGCCGCCGAGCTGTTCATCTCGGTCAAGACCGTGGAGACCCACGTCTCTGCCGTGCTGCGCAAACTCCAGTTATCCAACCGTGGCGAGCTCGCCCGCTGGGCGGCATACCGCCGCATCGTGTGAGGTGCCGCCATGCAGATTGTGCACAATACAGATCGGGCGCCAAACAGATCTGGCGCCAAACAGATCGGGCGCCAAACAAATCAGTCGCCGAACAAATCATGCGCCGAACAAATCATGCGCCATGCAGATCGTCCGTCATGAGGTTCGTTCGTCATGCAAGTTGTGCGGATTGTCCATGATGCATGCAGGCCGTCCACAATACAGATGGTGCGTCATGCCATTCGTCGCTGTCATTCAGGGGCGTTGCTCACGACTGGAGCTCAGGGCCGCCATCCGTCGCTGTCGCTCAGGGCTGTCGCCTGCGCCTGTAGTCATGACCGTCGCGCAGCTGTCGCCTCGCAAGACGCGCCGAAGTCCGCATCGCGATCCGTGGTTTCGCCGCGTTTTGACCCTCGGTTAGCATTTCTGCATTGCGTATGCGTAAACTTAGCGTCGTATGACCTCCCGCGCTCGGTTTGGTGGGGGAGGAACGGTTATCTCTCGAGTAAAGGAGGAAAGCATGGATCAGTCATCAGTGTTTGATTTGGCAGCCGAAGCCGCGGCGTCCAATGGAGGGAACAATGACCCGCTGCTGCCTCCAGCGCGTTTCGTGGGCGCTCCGCAGAAGCCGAGCAAGATGCCGTACTACAAGTACGTGGCATATGACAAGCAGGTGCCTTTCGACTACCCGCAGCGCACGTGGCCGACGAAGCGCCTTCACCGCGCTCCTCGCTGGTGCTCCGTCGACCTTCGCGATGGCAACCAGGCGTTGGTGAACCCGATGGATTCCGAGCGCAAGCTGCGCTTCTGGAACCTTCTCATCTCCATGGGCTACAAGGAGATCGAGGTCGGCTTCCCGTCCGCTTCCGAAACGGACTACGACTTCATCCGCATGCTCATCGAGCGCGAGCTCATCCCAGACGATGTCACGATCGCCGTGCTCACCCAGGCCCGCGAGCACCTGATTCGCAAGACCTACGAATCCTTGCGCGGCTGCAAGCACGCCATCGTGCACTTCTACAACTCCCTCTCCGTGCTCCAGCGCGAAGTCGTGTTCCGCAAGGACCGCGAAGGCTGCAAGAAGCTCGCAACCGACGCCGCCGAGCTGTGCAAGAAGCTCGAGAGCGAAGCCGAGGGCATCGATATCTCCTATGAGTACTCCCCGGAGTCCTTCACCGGCACCGAGCCGGAGTACGCCGCCGAGGTGTGCAATGCCGTCATCGACGTCATCAAGCCCACACCGGATCATCCGATGATCATCAACGTGCCCGCCACGGTCGAGATGACCACGCCGAACGTGTTTGCCGACGAGCTCGAGTACATGAACAACAACCTGAAGAACCGCGACTCCGTCGTGCTCTCCATCCACCCGCACAACGACTGCGGCATGGCCGTCGCCGCCACCGAGCTGGCGCTGCTCGCCGGCGTGGATCGCGTCGAAGGCTGCCTGCTCGGCAACGGCGAACGCACTGGCAACGTCGACCTCGTGAACCTCGGGCTCAACCTCCTCGTGCAGGGCATCGACCCGCAGGTCGACCTGTCGAATGTGCCGCAGATCCGCAAGACCGTGGAATATTGCAACCAGGTCAAGATTTCCGAGCGCCATCCCTACGCCGGCAACTTCGTGTTCACCGCCTTCTCCGGCTCCCATCAGGACGCCATCAAGAAGGGCCTCGAAGCGCGCCAGGTGGCTGCGGAACGCGCCGGTGCAGACCTCGACAAGTCCGTGTGGCTCGTGCCCTATCTGCCGATCGACCCCAAGGACATCGGCCGTTCCTACGAGGCCGTGATCCGCGTCAACTCGCAGTCCGGCAAGGGCGGCATGGCCTACCTGCTCAAGGTCAACCACAACCTCGACCTGCCCAAGCGCCTCCAGATCGAATTCGAGAAGGTCGTGCAGCGCTACGCCGACGAGACGAAGCGCGAGGTCAAGGACGAAGACATCTGGCGCCTGTTCAAGAACGAGTACCTGCCCGTCGAGGAGAACGGCACCACCGCCGCCGGCCATGTGGTGGGCGATTCCGCCGACGAGTCCCTCAAGCCGTGGGGCCGCCTGAAGCTGCTCAACCTCCAGGTGAGCTCCGGCGAGGATGGCTCCGACACCGTGCTCAAGGTCAAGCTGCTTGACCGTGGTGCCGATTTGAAGAACCCGACCGAGCGTGTCATCTCCGGCGTGGGCAACGGCCCGATCGCCGCATTCGCCAGCGCGCTGAGCGTGCTGGGTCTCACGGTCTCCGTGAACGATTACGCCGAGCACACCACCGGTGCGGGCACGGATGCCGTCGCCGCCTCCTACGTGGAGTGCGAGATCGGCGAAGAGCCCGAGAGCGAGATCATCTGGGGCGTGGGCCTGGATTCCTCCACGACCACCTCGGCGCTCAAGGCCATCATCTCCGCAGTCAACCGCCACGAGCGCAAGTCCGCTCCCGCCGAGGAGTAGCCGAGGAGTAAGCGTTCGGCGCTGGCTTGAGATGCCGATAATCTGACGCGCGATAGCATGCGGGGCAGCTTGGTTGTTTCCAAGCTGCCCCGCTTTTCGTCATCTTTCCGTGCTGCGCTGTGTTGCGCTGCGCTGCGCTGTGTTGCGCTGCGTCGTGTTGCGCTGCGCTGTCCTGTGCCGACCCGCTCATGCACCGCAGTCCGTCGCCGTTACATCCCTCCGGCGGCGCCCCATGTGCCATCCGACCCTCCGGCCTTGCCCTTGTCAGTCGGCTGGGTGAACGCTTCGTCGGTGGTGCCCGCCAGCGCCTGCTTCATGTACTTGGCGTACAGCACGTTGGGGAATCCCTCGCCGTTCGAATATCCGCTCCACGAGGGCAGCGTCTGCGCCGACCCGTCCGAGCCGGGGTACCAGATCGCGAACGTCGTCACCACGCTCGGCGTGTAGCCCACGATGCTCTCGGCGGTGTTGTCGTTGGCGGTGCCGGTCTTGCCTGCCATCGTGTGACCCACGCTCGCGCCAGCCGCCCGCGCCGTGCCATACTGCATCGTGCCGCGCAGCGCCTGGGTGGCGAGGTTCGCCGTGTTCGCATCGAACACCTGCGTGCCGCTCGTTGGCGTCGCATACACCATCGTGCCCGCCGCGTCCTTCACGCTCCCCACGCAATGCAGGCTCATCTTCGTGCCTTGGTTCGCGATCGTGGCATAGGCCTGCGTGATGTCCTCCACGGTCACGCCGTCGATGCCGAGCGTGATGAACGGCGAATCGTCGCTCAGAGTGCTCGAGACGCCGGCATCGTGTGCGATCTGCGACACCGTGGCCGATCCCAGCTTTTCCGTGATGCGCATGAACACCGTGTTCACCGAATTCGCGGTGGCCTGGGTGAGCGTGATGTTGCCATAGCTCTTGTTCGCGTAGTTGGCGACCGGGCTTTGTAACCCGGCGAATGTCTGGGGCGAGTTCCCGTTGAAATACGTCGAATCCACGCTCACGCCGTTCTCGATCGCCCCGATGAGCGAGAACGCCTTCATCGTCGATCCCGGCTCGTAGAGCGCTTGCGTGGCGTTGTTGAGCTGCTTGGCCTGGTAGTCATCGCCCGCATAGACCGCGATGATGGCGCCGGTGCGCGGGTCGGCGCTCATGCCACCCGTCTCGATGCCGGACGGTTCGCCCAACCCGTTCGTGGAGGGCGAGGCAACCTGCTGCATGAGCGCCTGCTTGTCCTTGTCGATCGTGGTGACGATCGTGTACCCGCCGTTGGCGACGTCCGCATCCTTGAAGGCATCGGTGGACTTGAGCTCGTCCTCGACCATCGTGAGCAGGTAGCCGTTCGAACCGGTGAAATCGCTGGAGGTCGTGGCCGTGTAGTCGATAGTATCGGGCATCGTGGCGGCGCTCGCCTCCGCCTGGGTGAGGTAACCATCGTCCTTCATGATGGAGATGACGCGGTCGAAACGCTGCTGCGCCATAGTGGAATCCACCGCCGGGTCCCAGCTGTTGGGCGCGGGGATGATGCCCGCGAGCAGCGCGGCCTGCGAAACCGTCAGCTGCGAGGCGGAGACCCCGAAGTACCGTTGCGCCGCCTCCTCGATGCCGTAAGCATCGCGCCCGAAGTAAATCGTGTTCATGTAATTGCACAGCACCGTGGACTTGCTTTGCGTCTGCGCGATCTTCAGGGCGAGCAGCGCCTCCTTGAGCTTTCCGGCGTACGTCGTCGTTTCGCCCAAATAATAACGCTCCGCGTATTGCTGCGTGATGGTGGAACCGCCTTGGCGCGAGCCGGTGGTGACGTTATTGAACAGGGCACGCGCGATGCCCTTGAGATCGATGCCGCTGTCGGTCCAGAACGTGCGGTTCTCGGATGCCACGATCGCATTGCCCACGTAATCAGGCAGCGTGGAGCAGTCGATGATGCGGCGGTTGTCGCCCGCCAGCTTGCCGATGGGCGTGGTGCCGTCGCTGTAATACACGGTGCTCGCCTGCGAGACGGCGAACGCATCTGGCTGGGGGATCACGAGCGTGGCGTATTCGTACCCCAGGATTCCCAGGCATGCCGCCATGGCAAGAAGAAACGCGAGCACGATGCGGCGCAGCATCGGATGCCGGTGCTTGGGCGGAGCCTCGTGCACGAGTGCGCTGTTCGCCGCCAGTGTGCGTGCGCGACGCGGCGAAGCGGAGCGCTGCGCGGAGCCGCGTGGGGTTGCCCCATACTGCGCTTCCCGACGCTGCCGGTATTGTCTCGATGAGGCGGCGCGAGACTGCGAGGCTTCGCGAGACTGCGAGGCGGCGCGAGACTGTTGCGTGCGCTGCGTCGCGTGCGCCGAGGAAACCGCCTTGCGCGGTTGCCGCGGCTGACGTGACCGTGATTGCCGCGGTTGCTGGCTCCTCTCCGCGTCGTGCGCCGATGATTGCGCATGCGCAGACGTCGGTGCATGCGCAGGGGAGTGCCTCCCCGAGGAGCTTGCGGTTCTGCGCGGTCTATCAGCCATGCCCTCCACGATAATCCGCATTGGGCACGGCGGCGATGTTTCAGCGGCGATGATTTGGTGTCAATGATTTGGTATCGATTGGCCGAGGCTGTAGCGTGGGAGGCGTGGAGACACTCGCTTTGCCGCTCGTGGAGGACCAGCCTGGCGCCGAGTACGCCGGACTGGCGTGCGTACTGACGGATTTCGTATGGATCGCCGCCATTATCGCGCTACTCATCATCTACCAGCGCCTGCTTTCCTGGGGTTACGGTCCCTACGCGCAATGCCCCCGGTGCGGGCAGCGGTACCAGTCGTGCGAGGCATATTGCCCAATCTGCGCGGCCACGAACGACGAGACCTACAGCCGCGTGCGCCATTCGAAGGCGGAGCCCCGCATACCTGAGGAATTCGCCAACGCACCCGAGCAATACGACTATGCGGTGGAGAAACGCAAACGCATCGAACGCGATTGCCTGCGCACCAGCCGCGCGAGCCGCCCCGTGCTTGCCGCGCTGGTGGCGGCACGCATCGCAATCTGGGTGGGTTTCTGCATCCTCATGCTCTGGTGGTTCAACAACCAGTTGAAAGGGCTCGATGACGGCATCGTCATATTGTGGTTCATCATCGTGCGCGACAACACGAATTCCCTGGGGCTCTTCCTGTGCTGGTTCCTCTTCGAAATCGCGACCTCCTGCCTGCTGCTAGGCAATGGCGCGTGGACGCGCCAAGGGCCCGCGACGGGTGCCTCGCCGGTGCTGGTATGGCATTGGCGGGGCGAACTGCGCGGCATGCGGCCGGCATGGCGCGTGGTGGGATGGTATTGGGCCACGGAAGCGCTGGCCTGCATGTTCGTGTTGATGCCGTGGCTGTATGGCTACATGTATGTGCGGCATCCGCTGCGCCACGCGGGGCTCATCCCCGACACCTGGCATGTGACGTCCGTGGTGCTCGCCGCCGAGCTGGGGATGTATGTGCTCAACACCCTGTGCTACCTGCTGTCGGTGCGCGTGGGCTATGTGGTGAACGACGTGCGGCTCACCGTGCCCCGCGGCGGCTGGGAGGACCTCGAGCACGATTTCCGCGAGACCGCCGCCGACGTGAACGATGCGGCGGCAAGCGGCGCGGCGACAATGCCGGGTGCTGCCTCCGAGTGGACGCTGGGCGGTGCCGGGGCGACGTATCCCGTGACGGCAACGTTCTTCCCGGATGCGCCGGCGGTGGCCGAACCAGCTGCCGCGCCCGGTACTGCCGCATCCGACGCCTCCGCACCTGGAATATCGTCCCCCGGTGCCTCTTCGCCAGGTGCCTCCGCGCCAGACGCCTCCACACCCAACTCCTCTTCAACAGGTACTTCCACGCCCAGCGCACCCGCTGAAGGCAGCGATTGGTATGGCACCTGGTTCGGCAAGCAGTGACCGCCATTGTGTTCCGGCGTGCCCCGTCTCCCTGCCATGCTCCGCTAGATTCTGCTGATACGTATGCTTCGCCCGCACCTTGCCGCTTCGAAATCTGTGGGTTTTGTAAAAGAATCCTCCCGTTCTGGTAGCGCGGTGCGGTTATTCGGCGGAATGGAGTAAGCTACGAAACGGTATAATTACAACTCATCTCGCGAGGGAGTTTATATGACGATTCGTGTTGCCATCGCAGGCGTTGGTAATTGCGCTTGCTCACTGGTGCAGGGTGTCGAGTACTACAAGGATGCTCCGGACGACAAGAAGATCCCGGGCATCATGCACAACGTCTTCGGCGGTTACCGAATTCGCGACATCGAATTCGTCGCTGCATTCGACGTCGACGCCGCCAAGGTTGGCAAGGACCTCAACGAGGCCATCTTCGCCAGCAAGAACAACACCTACCAGTTCTGCAAGGACATGCCGGTCGCCGGTGTCACCGTGCAGCGTGGCCCGACCGGCGACGGCCTGGGCGAGTACTACCGCCAGGTCATTACCGAGTCCGACGCCGAGCCGGTGGACGTGGCCCAGGTGCTGCGCGATACCAAGGCCGACATCCTCGTCAGCTACCTGCCGGTCGGCTCCGAGCAGGCCGATAAGTATTACGCTCAGGCCGCCATTGACGCGGGCTGCGCGTTCGTCAACTGCCTGCCGGTGTTCATCGCCTCCGACCCTGAGTGGGCTCAGAAGTTCCGCGACGCCAAGCTCCCGATCGTCGGCGACGACATCAAGTCCCAGGTCGGCGCCACGATCACGCACCGCGTGATGGCCCGCCTGTTCGAGGACCGCGGCGTGCGCCTCGACCGCACCTACCAGCTCAACGTCGGCGGCGACATGGACTTCATGAACATGCTCGAGCGCAAGCGCCTCGAGTCCAAGAAGATCTCCAAGACCCGCGCCGTCACCTCCATCGTTCCTCACGAGATGGATCCGCACAACGTGCACATCGGCCCGTCCGATTACGTGGCATGGCTCGAGGACCGCAAGTTCGCGTTCGTGCGCCTCGAAGGCACCACGTTCGGCGACGTGCCGCTCAACCTCGAGTACAAGCTCGAGGTGTGGGACTCCCCGAACTCCGCCGGCGTGGTCATCGACGCCCTGCGCGCAGCCAAGATCGCCCTCGACCGCGGTCTGGGCGGCCCGGTGCTCTCCGCCTCCGCATACTTCATGAAGTCCCCGGCCGTGCAGCATGAAGACAACGAGGCCAAGGAGCTCGTCGAGAAGTTCATCACCGGCGAGTCCGAGGCCAACGAAGCCGAGCTCGACGCCGATGTGGCGGCGGCGAAGGCTGCTGGCAAGGACGTGTGGCACGCCTGATTGGGCGATGTGACGCGAGACCGCAGTGATCTTGCGGACCTTGCACAAAACTTGCATAAAGCATGAATTTGGCTCCCGATTGGTGCGGCGCAATGGCGCCTGCCGGTCGGGAGCTTTGGTTTGCTGTGGAATCCAGCTCTGGAGTCGCTCCTTTGCGATTCCTGCGATTCTTTCCTCCGATTCCTTGACGCACGCACCCTTCGCGGATTCGATGCCGAGAAGTCAGGGGAGCTTTTACAATGGCTGGTACAGTAGCAATTGCTCTCACGTAATTGCTCTTACAATGAAAGCACGCAGGAACAAGGACACAGGAACGGGCCTGCGCGAGACGATGCCACGACGGTGATGATGCCCAGAAGGCGGCTATGCCAGGCAGTACCGGATTGGCATCAGAGGAAAGAGGCAGACGGGAGGATCATGGCGAACAGTGACGGTCAGATGCCTTACCCCACGCAAGGCGCAGGGCAGGGCCCGAATCAAGGCGATGCCGACCAAAGCGGCGTCTCTTTGCCAGGAGTGCAGTCCTTCAGCCCCTTCCAATCCATTTCATTCTCCGACGTGCCGGTGGATGTGCGCTCGCCCGAGCAGAAAGAGGCGGAACGCCAGGCGCGCGAACGCAAGCGCCAGCAGGAGGAAGCGGCGCGCCAGCGCGCCGAGGAGGAGCAGCGTCGCCAGGAAGCAGCGGAACGCCGTCGCCAGGCCTATCAGCAGGCCTACCAGAACGATGACCTCATGCCGAACGGCGATGGCATGTACGAGAACGGCGAGAGCTACGGCCGCACGATAGCCGACACGATCCAATGGCCGACGGAATTGCAAATGGACTGGCCCACGTCCAACGACGAACGTCTCACCCAGATGGCGCACGGCGCGGTCCCAGCGGATGACGGTTCCCAGAGCGATGCCGCACAGGGGAGTGATGCGCCCGCTTCCGAGCAGTTCGTAGGCTCCAGCCCGCAGTCCTGGCAAAGCACAGGCGCGCCCATTCCCACGTCCGAGATGCCGGCGATCTTCACCGCGGGAGGCCTTGACCCCTACAGCGGCATGGAAGGCATGGACGACCCGCAGCCCGAGCCAAAGAAGAAAAAGAACGACGACAAGGGCAAGGACGGTGACGACAAGGCATCCCACAAGCCCAAGAAGGAATCCTTCTGGGACCGCCGTCGCCGCGAGAAGGAAGAAAAGGAAGCCCAGGAGAAGGCCGAAGAAGAGCGTCAGAAGGCCGAGGAGGAGCGCAAGCGTCAGTCTATTCAGAACGGCGCCGAGTCCCAGATGATGTGGGGCTTCTGACTGCATGTCTGTTGGGCCGGCGGGTGGTTCGCCCGGCGGCCTTTGCGGAATCGATTCGTAATGGCGCTCGGCGCAAATGATAGTCTGGCGCGAATGGCGGTTCGCTGCGAATGGCGGTTCAGTGTTGCCTCTCGTCATTGGCCTCTCGCTACCTCCATGTGGCACTGCTGCCGTGGGCTTCGCTTTGGAAGGGCGGTCGTTTGTACCACGGTTGCCCAATTGTGATTACCTGGCTGCAATCGCTTGGTCTGCGATGGCAGGGCGGGCTGCGGCATTACATGTGAATTGTCGGTGAATGCGAAGCGTACAGGCGGTTACGCTATGATAAACAAGTTTTGATAAAGCAGGAGGGTGCATGACGTTCGACCGCGAGAACCAGACGAATGCCAACGGGCAAGAGGGCAATCAGCCTGATTCGCTCCATGCGACGGGCGCCGGCACTGCGCCGGTGCAAGGCGTTCCGGTTTCTTCATCGTCTTCGGATCTTGACATCGAAGCGCTCATCACCAGCATGGGCGATATCGCGCAGATGCAGTCCGCCCAGTTCGTCACCGATGATTCGCTCGCGCATGATGACGAGGTGGGTCTGAGCGGCAGTTCCGATGGTGATGCCCGTGATGGGAACGGGGCCAGCGACGCCAGCGGCACCAGCGACGTCAGCGAATCCAGCGACGGAAGCGACGTGCCGGAAGCTTCGTTCTCTGCTGAGCCGCATGCAGAAACCTCCCAGCAACAGCTGTCAGAGGTTGAATCATCGAGCGCCGACTCTGCACCAGAGCAATCGGCGGAAGCCGCGTCTGCAGAAACCACGCCAGCAAAGGCCGAATCCACCGGAGCCAAGCCCAAACCCAAGCCCAGCCACGCCCGCCGCCTGTGGAAACGGCCTGTGTGCCGCACATGGTGGCACATACTGCTGTGGGAGATCGTTCACATCGCCGTCTTTGTCGGACTCGTGTTCTACGCACTGTGGATTGTGCAATCCTCGGTGTACCCCACTGCGCCCAAAACTCACGATCCGCAGGTCAATTCCGCGGCATTGTTCTTCGACACGCTGTTCGATCCCGACATCATCGCGAGGGCGGTAAACAACAATTGGGACGTGTTCACCACGGTTCCCGTGGGCGTCGCTTGGCTCAATGTCGTGCTGCTCGCCGGCATGTTCCTCTTCCTGATTTTTGCCATCAACCGCTTCTGGATCGCGGCATGGTCATTCATCACCATCATCACGGTGTATGCGGTCGCCAACTCGATTAAGGTGGAGCAGCGAAACTCCACGATTGTGCCCTCCGATCTGAACTTCCTCTCCAGCGGCGATGGCGGCAAGCTCATGAGCTTCGTGCCGGACTCCTACCAAGGCATTATCAACCACGACATCCGTATGCTCGTGCTTCTACTGATTGCCGTGATTGTGCTCAATCATTTCGATTGCCGGCGCAGCTGCATCGCACCCGCCAAGCACAGGCGCATCGCGGCGGCGGTGCGCGTGGCATTGTGCTGCCTCTATGTGCTCCTCATGGGCTGGTTCGCTTCGTCGATGCTCGTGACCGGCACGCTGGGGCAGAAGATCGACGCATGGTTCGACGACCAGCCGGCACTGTTCGATTCCCATACGGATGCTCAGGTCAACGGTGCCGTCGTGGGCTTCGTACACCTGCTCAACAACAAGGTCATGGACAAGCCCGCCGACTACTCCCAGGCGACAATGGAAGACCTGGCGGCTCGGTATTCCATCCAGGCGAATGCCATCAACGCCTCCCGTACGCAAAACATGACCGACAGCACCGTCATCACGATTCTTTCGGAATCGTTCACTGACCCCACGCGCGTGCCGGGCACCCAGTGGAACGAGGACCCGGTGCCCTACCTGCACCAACTCAAGCAGCAGACAACGTCCGGTCTCATGCTGTCCAGCGGCTACGGCGGCGGCACGGCGAACATGGAATACATGTCGCTCACCGGCATGGCGCTGTCGAACTTCGCGCCAGGCCTTTCCACGCCGTACCAGCAGCTCGTGCCCGGGCAGAAGTGGGCGCCGAGCTTCAACCAGATGTGGCAGCAAGGCGATTCCATCGGCATCCACCCGTTCTTCTCGTCCATGTACGGGCGCAAGACGGTTTACAAGAAGTTTGGTTTCCGTTCCCTGCGCACTGTGGACAACACGGACGATCCCTTCACCACATCCCTCGACATGATCGACCAAAGCGTCTATGTGAGCGATGCAGCGACGTACAAGAGCGTGCTCGCCGAACTCGCGGATCACAGCGACCCTGAGTTCATCAGCGTCATGACAATGCAGAATCACTTGCCATACAGCAATTGGTACAACGACAACCAATTCCATGTGACGAATGCCGCCACCGGGGAGGATTACGACCCTGAGCAAGAGGAATCGGCGAACACCTATGCCAAGGGTCTCAATTACTCCGACCAGGCATTGCAAAGTTTCCTTGGCCAGCTCAATCAGCTGGACCGCCCGGTGACCGTGATCTGGTACGGCGACCATTACCCCTCGGTGTTCACGACCGCCAACGCTGACCCGGCAAACACGCTTGCGCTGCACGAGACCGACTATTTCATCTGGTCCAACGCGGCCAGCGCCTCGGCAGGCACGAAACTCAGCGACGCGGACGCTGCCTACACGTCGTCCAACTTCTTCATGGCGCAGGCTGCCGAGCACATGAATGCCAAGGTGAGCCCCTACCTCGCGTTCCTCACTCAGATGCATCAGCAGATCGCGGCGATGGGTCTGCAGCTTGACACAACGTCCACCACCGGCGCCGAGTATCTCGATGCCCAGGGCAACCCCCTCCAGGACGCCGATCTGACCGACGAGCAGCGTCAGCTGCTCAACGACTACAAGCTCATCCAGTATGACGTGACGGCCGGCAAGGGCTACCTG
>JAQXZM010000051.1 GCA_029227215.1 Bifidobacteriaceae bacterium
CTGCCCAAGGACGTCTCGAACGCGCATATGAAGGGCGACATCCACTTCCACGACGCCGACTACTCGCCGTTCACCGCGCAGAGCAACTGCTCCCTGCCGGACTTCGGCGACATGCTTGAGCATGGCTTCGCACTGGGCAACGCGATGATGGATTCCCCCAAGTCCATCATGACCGCCTCCACCCAGATCACCCAGATCATCAAGGACATCGCCAGCTCCCAGTACGGCGGCCAGACCGTCAACCGCTGCGACGAGATGATGAGCCGCTACGCCGAGATCGACTACCACAAGAACCTCGACATGGCCGGCCTCGTCATGCCCGACGGCATGCCGCTCGACGCCGCGCAGCGCCTTATCGACGCCCTGCGTGAGCGTGAACCCAAGGCCCTTCACCTCGAGGACGGCCAGACGATCGCCCCCGACGTGCCGTTCGACACAACCGTCTCGAAGCTCGACCAGCTGCGCCAGATCTACGCCAAGCTGCTCACCCGCAAGGCCATCTACGACGCCATGCAGACGATGGAATACCAGATCAACTCCAACCGCGTCTCCAATGGCCAGACGCCGTTCGTCACGGTCGGCTTCGGCCTGGGCACCTCGTGGTTCGCCCGCGAGATCCAGCGCGCCATCCTGCTCGTGCGCATCCGCGGCCTGGGCAAGGACCGCCACACCGCCATCTTCCCCAAGCTCGTGTTCACGATCCGCCATGGTGTCAACGCCGATCCGGGCGACCCCAACTACGACCTGAAGCAGCTCGCCCTCGAGTGCTCCACCAAGCGCATGTACCCGGACGTGGTGTTCTACGAGAACATCATCAAGATCACCGGCTCCTTCAAGGCCCCGATGGGCTGCCGCTCCTTCCTCCAGGGCTGGACCGACCCCAAGACCGGCAAGGACGTCGAGGACGGCCGCATGAACCTGGGCGTCGTCACCGTCAACATCCCGCGCATCGCGCTGGAATCCCATGGTGACAAGGACCGCTTCTGGAAGATCTTCGACGAGCGCATGGCGGTGGCTCACCATGCCCTGCAGTTCCGTATCATGCGCTGCAAGCAGGCCACGCCCATCAACGCGCCCACGCTGTTCGAGTACGGCGCGTTCGGCAGGCTCAAGCCCACCGACTCCGTCGACACGCTCTTCCGCAACGAGCGTGCCACCGTCTCCCTGGGCTACATCGGCCTGTATGAGGCAACGAGTGTGTTCTACGGCAAGGATTGGATGACCGACCACACGTGGGATCCGGACGGCAAGGAGTTCGCCCTCGAGATCGTGCGCCGCATGAACCTGCTGTGCAAGAAGTGGGCGAAGGAGGAGGGCTACCACTACTCGGTGTACTCCACGCCCGCCGAAAGCCTCACCGACCGCTTCTGCCGCATGGACCAGCAGAAGTTCGGCAAGGTGCCCGGCGTGACCGACCACGACTTCTACACGAACAGCTTCCACTACCCGGTGTGGCTGCGCCCCACCCCGATGGAGAAGCTCGACTACGAGAAGGACTTCCCGTATCTCGCTTCCGGTGGCTTCATCAACTACTGCGAGTTCCCCAGCCTCCAGCAGAACCCCAAGGCTCTGGAAGCCGTGTGGGACTACGCCTACCAGATCGGCATCGGCTACCTGGGCACGAACACCCCGATCGACCACTGCTTCGTGTGTGGCTACGAGGGCGATTTCGAACCCACCGAGGATGGCTTCAAGTGCCCGGAGTGCGGCAACTGCGATCCGGACAAGTGCAACGTGACCAAGCGCACGTGCGGCTACCTGGGCAACCCGGTGCAGCGCCCGATGGTGCATGGCCGCCATGAGGAGATCGCCCACCGCGTCAAGCACATGCAGGGCGAGACCGGCCGCGTGACCCTCTCCGATGGCACGAGCCGCACCTGGTGGGACGACAAGGAAGAGTGAGCGAACGCATGGAATCCCCAACCGTGAATCCCCAGGATTCCGCGGAACGCACCCGTGGCGCTCATGATTCGAGTGGTGTGACTGCTGCAACGGTGGCTGGCTCGGGAGCTTCCCCGGCCGGCGCCTCCGGCGCCACTTCCTCGGATGGCTTCCACAAGGCCGGGCATGCGCCCGCATGGCGCGACTTCGCCCAAGGCGAGGTTGGCCGCGGGCCGTGCATCCCGTTCGAACGCAGCAACAACCCCGCCGCCGGCCAATGGGACGGGCGCAAGCTCAGCCGCGGCATCGTGGCAGACTACAAACGCATGGTCGTCACCGACGGCGAAGGCATCCGCAACTCCGTGTACGTGGCGGGCTGCCCGTTTAGGTGCGAAGGCTGCTACAACTCGTCCATCTGGGACTTCCAGGCGGGGCATCCGTACACGGACGCCCTGGAGGACGCCATCATCGCCGACCTCAAGCCGCATTACATCCAAGGTCTCACGCTCCTGGGCGGCGAACCGTTCCTCAACACCCCCATGCTCCTGTGCCTCGTGCGCCGCGTGCGCGAAGAATACGGGCACAGCAAGGACATCTGGAGCTGGACGGGCTACACGTGGGAGGAGCTCATGCGCCCGGAGGAGACCCCGGACAAGCGCGAGCTACTCGACGAGATCGACGTGCTCGTGGACGGTCGCTACATCGCCGCACTCAAGGACTCGCTGTTGCAGTTCCGTGGTTCCTCCAACCAGCGCGTCATCGACGTGCAGGCGTCGCTCGCGCAAGGCACGCCGGTCATCTGGAAGAAGCTGCACGACCAGCACCGCTTCATCCCCGACATCTACGGCAAGGACCGCGCCGCCGGCGAAGGCAGCGCCTCGTGACGCGATTCTCCGATCGCTAACGCGATAATACGCGGTAATGCATTATGGGCTGGATTCCCGAATCACGGGAATCCAGCCCATTTATATGTGTCCCTTCGATCGTGCCGTTCAGCCCAACCTGTTTACCGGACCTTTACGCGGTGGTCGTGTCGGCTACGCGGTGGTCGTGTCGGCAATCAGCTGGCCGAGAATCTGCCAATACTCATCGGCGGCCTCGAGCGCGTCCGATTTGAGGGCCGCGAGCAGATATTCGTGCGTGACCGGACCGTTCTTGTCGACGAGCGGTACGGTGCGGATGATCGAGCCATGGGGCGCGATGGGCTTGCGCGACTCGCGCACCATGAAGCCCCTGCCGATCGCCGCGAGCGCATGCGCCTGGCTGCCCGTCGCCGCATAGATGACGGGGGAGGCCAGGCCCAGCGTCTCGCGCAGCTCGAGACTCATCGCCGAGCGCGCCATCGCACGGGTTGGCTGCGGTCGCAACCGGTCGTACAGGCCGTCCGGCGTGGAGACGTCCTCGGCATCGGCGGCCTGCACGAGGGCGTTTGTGCCATCCGCCAGCTGGTGAGTCTGCATCGCAGCGGTGGCGGCGGCCCATGCGGTCGATATCGCACCGGCGCTCTGGTAGTTCCCCACGTCGCTGGGATCGGGCAGCGACGCATCCTCGCGGATGCTCTGGCCGGAGGCCGCCGCGATGCCCGACGGGGGAGTGGCGACGGATGGCAGCATGGATGTGGGCGGCAGGATGCACGGCACGTCGGTGAGCGCCGAGGCCGAGACCTCTTCGAGGGGCGGCATGAGCGTGTTCGATGGCAATGTGGCGAGCACATGCTGCGCGGTCTCCACACCCACGTAGCTGCGCAGCATCGTGCGCGTCTGGAAGTAGTCGGCGAAGCGCGTGGAACGGTCGGTGAACGCGATGTCGATCGTGTGGTTGAGCAGCGCGCGCTGCAGTTGCTGGCTCGTGCCATAAAGCACGGCGATGTCGGACTGCGGATGACGCTGGAAGAAGATCTGCGCCGCCGCCACCGGTTCCCAGGCCGTGGTGGAGGCGATGACGCCGATGACGAAATGGGGCAACTCCTGGCCGGCGGCGGCCTTGCGCACGTCCTTCACCGCTTGGTCGGAGGCGGAGATGATGGCGTTGGCGTATTCATAGAGCTTCGTGCCGGCGGCGGTGGCGGTGAAGTCGCGTCCGTTGCGGTTGATGAGCGAGACGCCCATCTCGGTCTCCAGCGCCTTGATTTTCTGCGACACCGAGGATTGCGAAACATGGTTGTGGCGGGCGGCGGCGGTGAAGCTGTGGAATCGCAGCACGTCATAGAAGTACTTGAGCTGCTTGAGTTCCATGTGTCGGCCTTTCTTGTGGGTGCCGCGTGCGCCGCAGGGGTTGCCGCGATTTCTGTGATTATTCTAAGCGTCTGGGGCTGATCGCGGGGCGGTCTTGCTTTCATGGCGTGCAGAACGCAGGAAGAATTGGGAAAGTAGAAGAAAAAGAAGGGGCGCCCTAGGGATAAGGGGGCGCCCCGGATTTCTCGGGGGTGTGTCCAGCGCTAAGCATGAACCAGGGCTCGGTGAGTCGGGGATAGATGGGAAGAGAATCGCCTCACGGAAGCCCGCACGTACCCGGTGTCAGTCGGCGCTTGGTGAGGGAGAGAAAGGAACCAGTAGATACGCCGCTGATCACGGTTTTCATTTTAGGTACAGCACACGCCAATTGCCAAGTTTCACGCGTGTTCTTTGGCGTGTCGCGGTGTTGCGTCGCATGTGGCGGCAGGGAAAGCGGCAGGGAAAATGCTTCGGCGTGTCGCTGGCTTCGGAATGCCGGGTGTGAGCTTGGTGTGATATATCATGGATTCACATTGAAAAGCCGGGTGCAGGGATGCATCCCCATGCTTGCGCCGCACACTCCGTGGTGTGCTGGCGTAAAGGGCTTCCCGCGGTGCGTGGCGTGAGACGGCGCACAGGGAATGGCCTTCGCAAGCGGGATTCGTCAGGGATTCGCCAAGCGAAGGTACGGATACGCCATGCGAAAGCATATGGGATGCAGGAATTCGGAGATAGGAATTCGGAAAAAGCGAAGGCGCCGGGCGGGGAGATGGACATATGGACGATCATCTGGGTGAGTGCACCGGGTTGTCTGCTTCGTCGGGTCGCGCTGCGTGCGGCAATAATGCCGTGCACAAAGATGCCGTGGACAAAGATGCCGTGGACGACGCGTCATGCGTGCGGATTGGTTGCAACGAGAGGCGAAGGCGGGCCGCATCGCACCGGCAGGAGGGCGGCATGGCGAACCGCAACGCCGTGCGATCGGTGCGCATGATCACCGACGCATTCGCGCAATTGCTGCGATGCCAGTCCTTCCCCGGCATCACGGTCACCGCCGTCATGCACCAGGCGAACCTGGCGCGCAACACGTTCTATGCGCATTTCTCATCCACCGACGACCTGCTCAGGGTCTTCATCTCGTCCGTCGTCGACCGCACGCGCGCCAACCTGAGGCAGCTGAGCCCGTACGCGGATCCGCGCAATCCGCGCATGTACCTCATGCTCCTCATGAACAAGGTGCAAGCCGATTCCCAGCTGCTGCTCGAACGCATCTTCGTGCCCAACGATGCCAACCGCAAGGTGCTCACCTCCGTGGTGCGCAGCAACGCCGTGCCGGTGCTCTACCCGCGGGTCAAGGAGGCGACGGGGTGTTCCGACGACGCGTTGCAACGGTATGTGGATTTCGTCAGCGAGCTGACGATGACGGTCATCTACGATTACCTGACCCAACGGCTCGAAGCGGACGAGAGCGCGACGGCGGGGCGCCTCACCCAGATCTACCAGGCGGCGTGCGGACTCTACCTCACCTCATATGCGGGTGGCACGCACTCGGACATGCACGCTGATGCGGGGTCTGCGAGGCCTGTGGAATCCGCGGCGAAGCCTGCGGGCGGCGCGATGCCGGTGGATGGTGCGAGCGCCATGCCGCGTGCTGCCGTGCCGGATCCGGCGGCATGGCCCCAGGTGAAGGTGCACAAGGGGCATGTGGAGCTGGGCTGACGGGCCGGACTGGGGCCAGATGGAAGCGTGGGCGCAGGAAATGAAAAAGGCTTTGTCCATCGAAACCGATGGACAAAGCCCGAACATCAGAAGACCAAAACGTCAGTCATTGTCAGTTATTCACGTATT
>JAQXZM010000052.1 GCA_029227215.1 Bifidobacteriaceae bacterium
TGATTTCCATATGGCCATATGACCTAAGGAGTGATTAACGATATGGAGCATGACAGTCATAACAGAACGGACCATCACGAACCCAAGCCCGGATTTTCCGGGCGTATGAGCGACGGTCATCGTGACGATGACGACTTCTTCGAAGACGAAGAGGAATATGACGAATTCGATGGCGATGACGAACCCAAGAGAACGTGGGTGAATCTCATCTGGGCCCAGGCCCACACGCCGGATGGCGCCGAGGGGATCGGCAACGGCGGTACGATGCCGTGGCACCTGGCAGAAGACATGAAGCATTTCAAGGCGCTCACTGTCTCGCATCCGGTGATCATGGGGCGCAAGACCTGGGAGTCGATGGGCGGCAAGCCCTTGCCGAACCGCGACAACATCGTGATATCCTCCGATCCGGAGTACCGCGCGCCGGGGGCGATCGTGACGACGAACCCCGAGGCGGCGCTCGAAGTGGCGAGCCAGTCCGCGATTCCGGATGATGGCATGGACCATTCCGAGATCTGGATCATCGGTGGGGCGCAGGTCTTCCATGAGCTGGAGGACGAGGCTGACCGCGCGTATGTGACGCAGATCGACGGCACGTATGACGCGGACGTGTATGCCCCCGTGCTCGATGACGACGAGTGGCGCGTGGAGGAGGAGTCCCCGTGGATGACCCCCGCCAAAGACAAGGACGTGCCGCGTTTCCGCTACCTTGTGTACCGCAAGGTCGAGGATGACGACGAAGACGACGACTGACCGCCTCGCGCGACTCTCGCCGTGCCAACCCGTGCGTGCCGTCATTCGATTCCACTGATTTCCTGCGTCTCCGACGTTTTCCGAGTTTCCTGTGTTTTCCCGCAACTGCCTGCGCTTTCGAAGGAGCATCATGGCTGATTCCAAGGACCCCCGCTACACCATCATGACCGTGTGCACCGGCAACATCTGCCGATCGCCGATGGCCGAGATCATCTTGCGCAAGTATGCGCAGGACGAAGGCCTCTCGGATTCGGTGCGCGTGATGTCGAGCGGCGTGAGCGACGAGGAATACAGCCATCCGATCGACCCCCGCGCCGTGCGCGTGCTGCGGCAGCGCGGCTACGAGATCCCCAAGCACCACTTCGCGCACATGATCACGCGCGCCGAGATCGACGCAAGCGACCTGTTCCTGCCGATGACCGCCTCGCACATGCGCGCGCTCGTGCGCATGCTGCCGCCGCAGGACCGCAGCAAGGTGCACATGTACCGTTCGTTCGACCCGAACCTGCCCAAGCCCGCGCCTGGCAAGGAATACGAGATCGACCTCGTGGACCCGTGGTATGGCGGCCCCGAGGACTTCGAGATCGCCATCGACCAGATTGAAGAGGTGGCGCCCTACATCATCGACTGGGTGAAGGGCGAGATCCGCGCCGACTAGCCGCCATTCGTCCGCCCAGCTTGGGGTTGTGTACAGCATTCTTGCGGATTCTGATCGGAATGCTGGCCACAATGCCAAGCTGGGCGATTTTCTTTTCCGCGAGCCTGGGATTTGGGCCGCTATTTCTTCGTCGTGAGGCCGGAATGCTGGCCGCAATGCCAAGTTAGCGTGAGTGGATTCGACCAGCCTGGCATTGCGGGTGCCGCATGCCAGGGAAGCCGCTTGCCGCCGGAAGTTGCATGCCGTGGAGAAAAGAAAACCCCGCCGAAGCGGGGTAGTGGTGGCTCCGAGCGGCATCGATCCGCTGACCTCACGATTTTCAGTCGTACGCTCTACCAACTGAGCTACAGAGCCATAGAACAAAAAACCCAGGCGACCCGGGGTTATCATTCAGCGACTCCGGCCGGACTTGAACCGGTGACCACCGCCGTGACAGGGCGGCGCTCTAACCAACTGAGCTACGGAGCCATCGTGCTGACTTGCGTCAGGCAACAAGAGAGATAATACATACAACCACTCGGTGATGCAAATCGAAAGGGTAATTTTCTTGCTCGGGCGTGTCGCGCCACGTGTGGATTGTGCAATACCGTTGGAATCATGCGGAAAATCAGGGCGCTGGCGCACGGCCGGGTGCGTGGAGAGCGCGCCACACGGTATGATTCGTGGTGCGAATTGTGCAATCCATCGGTGGCATTGAGAGATTGACGTTGATGGATGGAATTGTTGGAAACTTTTCGAAAAGACCTTTCGGGGCATGCCAGGCTGCCGAGCCGTGATTCAGGGCTTGGACCATGCGGACATGACGTGATGACAACGGAACGGCGGTACACGATGATGATGGAACAGGACGAAGCACCGATGGATTCGGAGACGTTCACGCACCCTGATGAGAAGAGGGGCGAGGTGATCACCGCCCCAGACGCAATCCGCTCGCCGCGACGTCGCGCCGTCGTGTCGTTCGTGCGCCGCTCGTCGCACCTCGAGGGGCGCCTCGCCCGCGCGTGGGAGCAGTACGCGCCGCATTACCTGCTGCACTTGCCGGGCGGCGGGCGCGACCTGGGCGTGGACCCGCAATACCACTTCACCAGGGCCGAGGCCGCGCGCCTGTGGGGTGCCGACCGCCCGCTCGTCGTGGAAATCGGCACCGGCCAGGGCGAGAACGTCATCGCCGCCGCCAAGCGCGAACCGGATCGCAACTTCCTCGCGCTCGAGGTCTACGACCCTGGCGTTGCCCACACGCTGCTCCGTGCCGGCAAAGCGGGGCTCGAGAACCTGCGCGTCGCCCAGGTGAACGCCCCGGAGCTGCTCGCCGTGTGCGAGGCGGGCATGCTCGACGAAGTGTGGACGTTCTTCCCCGACCCCTGGCCCAAGATGAAGCACCACAAGCGCCGCATCGTGCAGCCGGCGCTCGCCGCGAACGTGCACGACGCGCTCAAGCCCGGCGGCGTGTGGCGCATCGCCACCGACATCGACGACTATGCGCTCCATGTGCACGAGGTGATGGATGCCGCGCCCGGTTTCGAGAACATGGGCACCCTCGAGGTCTCGTTGCCCACCGAGCACGTGGGCAAGGGCGACGCCGACCGCGCAGCCGACCTGCCGCACGCGATGTTCACCGAGTCCGAGCGCTTTGACGGCAGGGTGCTCACGAACTTCGAGAAGAAGGGCCTGGATGCCGGCCGCACGATCCACGACTTCACCTACCGCGCTGTGTAGACGCTCTGTAGGTGCGGTGTGAGCGCTGCGTAACATCGCCTCGCTCGCACACCCCGCCCTGGTGCGCGCGCCCGCGACACGCCGAGCGGCGGCGAGGCCATCGAAAATCGCTGCAGGATTTGCCACAATCGCGGGGTGTGCGTATACTAACCCAAGTGCGCCCCCTTCGTCTAACGGTTAGGACACCAGACTTTCAATCTGACAACGAGAGTTCGACTCTCTCAGGGGGTACGGAATAGATGGAACTTCAGGAGGTTGCCTGGAGTTCCTTTTCTTATTACGGAAACGTCGCACCAAGAAAACAATCGAGGAAACAATCGTTGCTTGGCCGTCGCCCGATGGTCGAACAACCCTAGAGGCAAACCGAACCCTGCTTTGCAGCGCTGCGTTCGGCGAGTGTGCGTAAAATGCTCGCTTCGTCGGAATTGTCAGAATTCGGCAAGGTAATCCGGCATGATTGCCCAGTTGTGATGCCTAGGGTCTCCTGCAGGACCTGAAAGGATGTTGCATGGCAGCAAAGCATGGATACCGCTTCTTGCAAGACCGCAAGTGCAAACGTCGCCGTTTCGTGGCGCTGTGCCTGCTGTTCGGGCTTGTCGCATCCCTGACATGGGGCGTGGAAAGCGCGGTATCCGCCTCGCATGGCGTCGCCGACAGCGCTGCCGCCGCCGAAGATGCGGCACAGAGCGATACCCAAGGTGATGCCCAGGATGGCGATGCTTCCGGCAGCGACGTTGCCGACAGCCAGTCGGGCTCCGATGTCGCCGCCGATGGAAGCACCGATGCCGCTTCGTCCGATGCCTCCGCCTCCGCCGACCCCGACATCACCGCCCAGGTGCAGGGTTCCCTGGATTCGATTTTCGCCGGCGCGCAGTACTCGGTGGAAGTCACCAACCTCAAGACCGGCGCCACGAAGGTCTCCATCGGCGCCGATGAGCAATTCACCTCCGCCAGCACCTACAAGCTCTATATCGCGTATTCGATGATCTCCGCGGTCGAAAACGGCACGGTCACGTGGAATTCCTCCCTGAACGGCACCACGCTCAGATCCTGCTTCTCCGACATGATCATCCAGTCCGACAACGCATGCCCCACCGCATGGCTGGAAAAGTACGGCTTCCAAGCCGTCAGCCAGCAGGTGGCGCAGGCCGGGTTCAGCGGCACGCAGATTGCGCATGCCGACATGCGCACTACGCCCGCCGACCTCACCGACTACCTGACGCGGTTGTACAGCGGCACGAGCACCGACGCCACGACCGGTGCCACCACCGACTTCATGGATGCGGATTCCCGTGCATATTTGATCCAATGTATGGAATCGCAGATCTACCGCAGCGGCATCCCGGCAGGCATCGGCGACTCGGGTACCGTGGCAGACAAGGTCGGCTTCCTCGACGGCCTGCTGCACGATGCCGCGATCATCTACACCGACAAGGGCGATTACACAATGGTCATCATGACCGATGGGTCATCCTGGGGTGCAATCGCCCAAGCGGCTGCCACGATTTACGCAGCGCTGTGAGTCATTCGTTGTGAATGATTTGCTGGAGTCATTCGGCGTCGTGAGGGACGGCGTCGGCATCGGCATCGGTGCCAGCATCAGCGCCAACCTCGGTAGAGCTCGCTGCACCCTCAGCCGTGCTGCCCCCGCCATCATGCCGCTGCGCCGGCACCCATGAGGCGCCTTCAGACGATTCCTCGGCGTCCATGAGCTTCATCTGCTCGCCCAGCCACATGCGCTCGGCGGGGTCCACGTCCGCCATCTTCAAAAAAAGCTGGTACTGCGGGTAGAACAGGTGCAGCATCGGGTAGAGCGCGCGGAACGTGATCTCCGGCTTGTGCAGGCGCCAATGGCGCGGATGCGCGTTGAATGTGTTCTTGAAGCGATCCATGTACGCCAGGAAGCTCGGCAGCGACGAATCGATGCGGCGCGCGCTCATCGCAGCGATCATGCGCGGGCAATACACGGTCTTCAGGCCATCGCCGATCAGATGGAGCGACACGTCGATGTCCTCATGCATCACGTCCGCCTTGTCGCGGCACACCTCGGTGCGGATGCGCTTCCACGCGGTGGCGCGCAGCGCCATGTTGGAACCGAAGAGCAGCGGATGGTTGCCGTCCGCGCGGTAGATGTGCTTGCGGATCTTGTTGTCGCCCTTGAGCCCGAAGCGGCGCGCCGGCATGTCGTAGTAGGCGACCGGACCGGTGCAGCCCATCGCATCCGGGTCCTCGGTGAACACGCCGGAGACCACCTCCACCCAGTCGGGCTTGAGCATGCAGTCGGCGTCGAAACGCCCCAGCACGTCGCCGGTGGCGTGGTCAAGGCCGTAGTTGCGCGTGGGAATGAGACCTTGCTCGGCATCCTGCTCCATGAGGATGATGTTGGACTCGGGGTGTGCGTCGATGAAACGTTGCACGATCTGGCGCGTGTTGTCGGTGGATTTGTTGTCGACGACGATGATTTCCTTCGCCGGCATCGTCTGCCGCACGCAGCATGTGAGGCAGTCCTCGATGCGCTCGGCTTCGTTCCATGCCGGAATCACCAATGATACTGAAAGCATGCTTTCACAATACCTGACCTGCGCTATCAACCAGGCGGTTTGCTGATAGCGCAGGCGGCTGCCCGCTGTGCCCCAAGGTGAATTTGCGTGGAGGTGTGCCCGTGATGTGCCGATGCTGCGCCGATGATGCACCGCCCGGGCGTCGATTCCCGCTTCTTGGCTCACCATGATGCCATAATGTGCCGTATGCGCCCTGATGACGAATCCGATCAGAAAACCACCCAGCTCGACCTTGCGTCGCTGTTCCCCGAAAAGGGCGACCCGCGCAGGCCCCCGGAGTGGTTCGGCAGAGCCCTCATCTACGCGGCGATCGCCGTGTTCGTGAGCATCTGGATCTGGCGCGGCTGGGCGGACATCAAGCCGCTCGTGCTCATCATCGTCATCTCACTGTTCATCGCGCTCGCGATGGATCCCATCGTCGTGCGCCTTGTCAAGCATGGCTGGCGGCGCGGCGCGGCGTCCGGCGTCACGCTCATCGGTCTGTGTGTCGCCGTGGTCGCCCTGATGGCGGTGTTCGGCAAGATGTTCGTGGACCAGGTCATCCAGATGGTCAACTCGCTGCCCAACACCTACGCCACCATCTCGCAATGGGCGAAGGAACGCTTCAACGCCGACCTGCCCGACATGGAGCACCTGGGCGACGCAATCATGGACTGGATCAGCACCCACAACATGGCGGACTACGCCGGCCAGGCATGGGGCTATGTCGTCTCGCTCGTCGGCGGCCTGTTCGCCGTGTTCACCGTGCTGCTCGTGACCTACTACATGTCGGCATGCAGCCCCAAGATGCTCAAATCGTTCTGCCACTACATGTCGCCGCGCTCGCAGAAGCGCTTCCTCGTCACCTGGACGGTGCTGCAGGACCAGATCTCGAACTTCCTGTACTCGCGCATCATCCTCGCGTTCATCTCGAGCGTGTGCATGTCGTTCTTCCTCATGTACCTGGGCTCGCCCTACTGGCTGCCGCTGTCGATGTTCTGCGGCCTGGCATCGCAATTCGTGCCCACGATCGGCACCTACATCGGCGGCGCGCTGCCGGTGCTGTCGATGTGGACGACGAACAGCGTCAAGGACGCAATCATCGTGATCATCTACATCTGCATCTACCAGCAGTTCGAGAACCTGCTGCTCTCGCCCAAGATCTCGCAGCGCACGATGGACATCAACCCCGCCGTCGCGTTCCTCGTGGTGGTGCTGTTCGGCTATCTGTTCGGTGCGCTCGGCGCGTTCCTCGCACTGCCGGTGTGGGCGGCGATCCAGGTGCTGTTCAAGATGTACACGAAGCAGTACGAGCTCATTGATTCGCCCTTGCTCCAGGAGGCCAAGCCCGTCAAGAAATCCGCGATGGTGCAAGGCGCCGAGAACTTCAACGAGCGCGTCATCAAGCCGGTCGCCGACAAGCTGCCGCGTGCGGTGCGCGGCAGCACGAACCGGGTGAGCACCGAAGACCAGTACCAGCAGCTCATCCAAGACGAGCTGGGCATCGACATCCCCTCGCCGCTCACGAGCAGCGAGCAGGATGATTCCGAGACCGTGGCGATTCCCCAGACGATGCTGGGGCAGGGGAGCCGCGGCACTGGCGTGAGTACCGGCGCTGGCACCGGCATGGCTGGCGGTGCGGTGGGCGTTGGTTCCGCGGATTCCGATTATTCGGCGGATTCCGCTGATTCCGACGACACCGGCGTGACGAATTCCACCGACGTGACCGAGGCGTTGCGCAAGCGCAACGAGCAAGGCCCGGCGCCGGAGAAATCCAAGTTCCGCACGATGCGCGGCGTGCAGCGCGGCAACGAAGCGGATGGCGCGGGCGCGGGGGATGCAGACGATGCGGAGGATGCCGATGGCGTGCCGACGCATTCCGCTCGCGAGAGCTTCCGCGACGATGACGATTTCGAGCACATCGCCGAGGAACTCCAGGAATCCCAGGAGCCTGGCAACGCCGCGCACCGGTCGAGCAGCGACCGCCCGTCGCCCGCCAAGCCGCGCAAGAGCCGCCACAACCGCGGCGACAGGCGGTGACCAGGCGGCAAGCAGGCGGTGACAGGCAGCAAGCGGCGAGACGCGGTACTATCGTCAGTCAGGCAGCAACCGTCAATCGGCGGCAATACCAAGAAGCGGCAACATCAGGAACCGGCAACAGTAGGAACCATGGCATCGTGCCGCATCCCTGCGATGCGGCGGCGGTATCCGGAAAGGGCAGTGCCGAGAATGGGCCTTCTCACGTTCATCGACATCCTCATGGGAATCATCGGATTCCTGGGGATCGCCTACCAGGTGGTGTGCATCGTCACCGGCTTCTTCGCCAAGAGCGTCGATTACCCGGACGCCCCCGCCGACAAGCATTACTGCGTGCTCATTTCGGCGCGTAACGAATCCAAGGTCATCGGCAACCTCATCACCTGCATCCAGCACCAGACGTACCCGAGCGACCTCATCGACATCTGGGTCGTTGCCGACAATTGCACCGACAACACCGCCGACGTGTGCCGCGGCATGGGGTGCCATGTGGTCGAGCGCTTCAACAAGCAGCAGATTGGCAAGGGCTACGCGCTCACCTACCTGCTTGACCACATCCAGGCGAGCGGCGCGTCCAAGGACTACGATGCCTACATCGTGTTCGACGCCGACAACCTGCTCGACAAGCACTACGTCGAGGAGATGAACAAGGCGTTCCACGCCGGTTTCGACGCCCTGACCAGCTACCGCAATTCGGTGAATTTCTCCGAGAACTGGGTCTCCTCCGGTTCGGCATTGTGGTTCGTACGCGAATCCCGCTTCCTCAACTCCTCCCGCCACGTGTTCGGCACGAGCTGCCACGTGGGCGGCACCGGGTTCCTCTTCTCGCGCAAGATCATGGAGCGCAATGGCGGGTGGAAGTTCCACCTGCTCACCGAGGACCTCGAGTTCACGATGGACACGATCATGCATGGCGACAAGATCGGCTACTGCGGCAAGGCGATGCTCTACGACGAGCAGCCGGTCACGTTCGCACAGTCGTGGCGCCAGCGCGTGCGGTGGAGCAAGGGGTTCCTCCAGGTGTTCCGCTACTACGGCTCGTCGCTCATCAAATACGCGATCCGCGAGCGTGATTTCTCTGCGGTGGATCTGTCTCTGATGATCTGCCCGCTCACCGTGCTCTCGCTCGCCCGCGCGGTGCTCGGCGCGCTGTTCGTGGCATTCGGGTTCGTCTCCGCCTCCAGTCAGCTGAGCTCGCTGCGCTTCTGGGTGGTCACGCTCGTCGCCAGCGTGCTGGGACTCATGGCACTCGCCGCGCTCACGTCCATTCTGGAGCGCGATAAGATCGGCGCCACGAACCGCGAGCTCGTCGCCTACTGCCTGAGCTTCCCGGTGTACATGCTCAGCTACATCCCGATTTCGTTCGCCGCGATCTTCTCACGCTCCCAGTGGAAGCCGATCGAGCACCAAGGCGCGTCGAAGGCGCAGATTGAAGAGGAATTCGACGGTACACAGGCCGTCGCGGCGCAGGGCGGCACGGTATCGGAAGCGAAGGGGAGTGCTCAATGAGCGTATTCCAGCGAAACCGTCGTGCGAATCAAACATCATCCAGCAGATTCCATGCGCCTTCCGCAGCGGCGGTGCGCATCATCGCCTCGTCGGTTGTGGCGGCGCTCGTGTTCGGGTGCATCACCGCGGCGCACCATTACGAGACGGGCGCCATGCAGCAACCCACCCCCGTCACCGTGCGCGTGGCACGACAGAACGTGCAGGTGCTCGCGCCGGATGTCGATACATCCGTCACTGTCGACAAGGCGGCCGTGCAGCAGCTCATCGACGCGTACGCCCAGGCGCCCGGCGTGGGCACCACCTATTCGCTCGTGGCGATGGACGCGCAGGGCAATGTGATCGCCGGGCATGACGAGAACGTGGCGCGCGAGCCGGCGTCCACCACGAAGACGCTCACCGCGTTCGCCGCTGCCTCCACGCTCGACCTGTATTCCACGCTCGACACGCAGGTGTATCTGGCGGGCGGTGCGTCGAATGACACTGGTACGAACGGCGCCGCGACCATCGTGCTCAAGGGCAACGGCGACGTGCTGCTCGGCACCGGTGCCAACGATGCCTCCCATATCAACGGCCGCGCAGGCATCGCCACGCTCGTGCAACGCACCGTCGCGGCCTTGCAGGCCAAGGGCATCACGTCGGTGACGCTCGACTACGATGATTCGCTCTTCGGCTCCAAGCGCCTGCCGGATGGCGTGGATGAGACAAACGCGAACTACGTCAACGAGATGCCCGGTTCGTCGATGGCGATCGATCTGGACCGACAATGGGGCGGTTACGCCAACCCCGACCCCGACCACGTCACGAGCTACCCGACGAAGACCGACACGCCGGCGCTCAACGTCGCCACGGAATTCGCCTCGCAGCTTGCCGCGGCGGGCATCGCCGTGACGAATGCGGACGCTCCCGCCTCCGCCACCACGCCGAGCGACGCGAGCATGATTGCCAGCGTGCAGTCCGCGCCGCTGTGGGAGGTCATGAAGTTCATGCTCAAGAATTCCTCGAACACGCTCGCCGAGGAATTCGGAAGGCTCGTGGCGCTCAAGACCGGCGCCGACAACTCTCCGGAGGGCGCGGTGCAGGCGGTCACGCAGATCATCAAAGACGCCGGCATCCACTCCGACGGGCTGCTGCTCAAGGATTGCTCGGGGCTCACGCTCGGCACCCGCATCTCGGCGACCACGCTTGCCGATGTGCAGCGCCATCTTGCACTGCTCCAGCAGGTCGATGCCGTCCCCGTGCTGGAAGGCGAATTGCTCGCTGGCGTGGACCGCACTTATGCGAATTACGACCATTCGACTTACGGTTCGATGATGACGAAAACAGGCACGCAAGACAACGTGCGGTCTCTCACCGGCACGATCGCCACGAAGAACGGTGGCATCGTGTTCTTCGCCACCGTGTGTGCCGACATGGGGGATTGGGCGGCGGCGGGTGCCGCCAACGACGCGTTCGCCAACGGGCTTGCGATGCTGTGATCGGCGTTGTTGCAACCGGCGACATGGAGGTTGCTTTCTCTGCTGTGGCGACTGCAGTGGCGGCCGCTACAGCAGCCATCGTGCGTGCCGTCGCCGCAATGCGGCTGTGCTCTGAGCGAATTTACCGAGATTTTAAGGCAACGCCCAGCTTGGAAACGAGCGTGTGTGAGATGATGGGCGGTATGAAAATTTCTGATGTTGCGGACGACATCGAACGCGAGCTGGTGCCGCGCTCGCAGATCGACGAGACGATAAACCGCGTGGCGGCGCAGGTCTCGAAGGATTACGCAGGCCGCGACCTGCTGCTCGTGGGCGTGCTCAAGGGGGCCGCCACCACGATGGTGCATTTCGCCGAGGCGCTGAGCATCAACGTGCAGATGGATTACATGAGCCTTTCCAGCTACGGCGCGGGCACCGAATCCAGCGGCACGGTGACCGTGCGCCAGGACCTTTCCACCGATGTGCGCGGGCGCGACGTGCTCATCGTCGAAGACATCATCGACTCGGGCCTCACGCTTGCCTGGCTCGTCGATGAGCTCAAGCGCCGCGGCGCTGCATCGGTGGCGGTATTCGCGTTGCTCGACAAGCCCGCGCGGCACAAGACCGACATCGTGCCCACCTACAAAGGTATTGTTATTCCCGATGAGTTCGTGGTAGGTTTCGGTCTCGATTACGCGGAGAAATACAGGAATCTCGATTCGATCGCGATACTCAAGCCTTCGGTCTACAGCAAGGAGACACACGCATGAGCTACCCCTCCGGCCCGGGGAACCCCGGAAACCAGAACGGCAACGGGAAGAAGCCCGGCGGCTTCGATCCGTTCTCCGGTCTTGGCGACGATGATGGCAACAATGGCAACGGCAATGGCAAAAACGGCAACCGTAAAGGCAAGACGCCGTGGTGGCGCAACCCGTGGACGTGGGTGATCGCGGTCATCGTGCTCGCCATCATTGCGTTCCAGGCATCGACCATCGGCAGCCCCAAGCTCATCGACACGAAGGACGGCCTGCAGCTGCTCAAGGACGGCAAGGCCAACTACGCGCAGATCGACGGCAGCCGCTACCTCGTCACGCTGGAGCTGCAGGACGACTTCTCGAAGACCGACCGCAACGGCCAGAACCACAACTACGGCAAGGACGTGCAGTTCTACTACGTCTTCGCCCAAGGCGAGGAAGTGGTCAACGACGTCGAGAACGCGAACCTGAAGGACGGCTACACCTCCAAGATCTCGTCCGGCAATAGCGTGGTGGAATACCTCATCACCACGCTCATCCCGTTCGTCATCATCTTCTTCGCGTTCTGGTGGCTGCTCGGCCGCATGCAAGGCGGCGCGGGCGGCGCACTGTTCGGTGGCAAGGCGAATTCGCGTAAGCTTGGCGAAGGCGACACCCCGAAGACACGCTTCAAGGACGTCGCCGGCGAGGACGCCGCCGTGCAGGAAGTCGAGGAAATCAAGGACTTCCTCAAGGATCCGACGAAGTACCAGAAGATCGGCGCTCGCATTCCGCGCGGCGTGCTGCTCTACGGCCCTCCGGGAACCGGCAAGACGCTGCTCGCGCGCGCCATCGCCGGCGAGGCCGGCGTGCCGTTCTACTCGATGGCAGGCTCGGACTTCGTTGAGATGTTCGTGGGCCTGGGCGCATCCCGCGTGCGCGACCTGTTCGACGAGGCGAAGAAGAACGCGCCCGCCATCATCTTCATCGACGAGATCGATGCCGTCGGCCGTCGCCGCGGCAATAGCGCGAACGGTGGCGTGGATGAGCGCGAGCAGACGCTCAACCAGCTGCTCGTCGAGATGGATGGCTTCGACAACGACACGAGTCTCATCGTGATCGCCGCCACGAACCGTCCCGACGTGCTCGACCCCGCGCTGCTGCGCCCCGGCCGCTTCGACCGTCAGGTGGCGGTGGAAGCCCCGGATCTCGCCGGCCGCGAGGCGATCCTCAAGGTGCACGCCAAGGGCAAGCCGTTCGTGCCGGACGTGGACCTGCATCAGGTCGCCGTGCGCACCCCGGGCTTCACGGGCGCCGATCTGGCGAACGTGCTCAACGAGGCGGCGTTGCTCACTGCGCGTTCCAACGCGCAGCTCATCGACAACCGTGCCATCGACGAGGCCATCGACCGCGTGATGAGCGGTCCGCGCCGTCGTTCCACCGGCATGGCGGCGGAGGAACTGCGCAACACCGCGTACCACGAGGGCGGCCACGCGCTCGTCGCCGCGGCACTGCGCCACACCGATCCGGTCACCAAGGTCACGATCCTGCCGCGCGGCAGGGCGCTGGGCTACACGGCGGTTATGCCGACGTCCGACCGGTACTCCGAGACCCGCAACCAGTTGCTTGACCAGCTCGCTTACGCGATGGGCGGCAGGACCGCCGAGGAGATCGTGTTCCACGATCCGACGACCGGCGCCTCCAACGACATCGAGAAGGCGACCGACATCGCCCGCCAGATGGTGCTCGAGGATGGCTTCTCCACCAAGCTCGGCTCCGTCAAGTGGGGCGAGGCCCAGCAGGACGATGGCATCGACGGCCTGGCGCCGCGCAAGTTCTCCGAAGCGACGATGAATGAGATCGATCACGAGATCCATGACTTGCTCGAGAACGCGCATACCGAGGCGTGGACGATCATCAACGAGAACCGCGACATCCTCGACGAGCTCGTGCGTCAGCTGCTCGTCAAGGAGACCCTGAACGAGAAGGAGCTCGCCGCCATTTTCGCCAACGTGAAGAAGGCGCCCGAACGCCCGGTGTGGCTTTCGAACGCGAACCGCACGCTCTCCGACCGCCCGCCGGTGCCGATTCCCGAGTCGCTCGTCAAGAGCCTGCGCAGCTCCGCCCAGGCCGAGGCCAACGAGCCCGACGCTGGCGCGGCGGGTCAGCCGGGCGCCAGCGCGGCGGCACAGCCGGGGCAGCCGGGCGCGATGCCAGGCCAGCCTGGTGCGGGTGCTGTTCCGGTTCCGGGCCAGCAGGGCCAGCCTGGTGCAGCTGGGCAGCCCACTCAGTCCGGCGACCCAGGCTCGGCGGGACAGTCTGCTTAACCGGGTCAGCGAACCCTGGGCGTTCAGCCGGGCGCTGGCGCGGGTGCACAGTCTGGTGATTCAGCACAGAACGATGCCCCGAATCAGCTCTGATTCCTCGATGAGGCGCAGCCTGAAGTGAATGGGCTGATGTGACGCAGACGACACGGACTGATACGACATCTGCTGATACGACACAGGCTATGGACGCAGGCTGGAAGCGCAGACTGACGCGACATGAGCTGATACAACGCAGGTTGTAAGCACAATCAAGGCCGACGGGCAATCGCCTGCCGGCCTTTTCCATGCCCAGTGTTCCTTCTCGCCGAACTTGGCAGAATGGCCATCATGAGGCAATTTCCCGGTCCAGAATGCCGCACGCAATGCCAAGCTGGGGGTGGTTCTTCTCGCGGAACTTGGCATTGTGACCAGCATTTGGGGCTCAAGTGCTCTGGAATGTTGTACACGACCTCCAGCTGGGCGCAGACCTCTTCATCCAGCTGGCGGCTCCATCCATTCTCCTCGCTGATGCAGGTGCCGGATTGCCTGATTGTGCCTTCGGATTTCGGGTTGTCAGGGGTTTTGGTCTCGGATTTTGTGTCTTTATCTCTGAAAATCCGCGAACCGGGTGCCATAACCTCTGACAATCGAAAACGCGCCCGCAGGCTCATGGGAAACGGCGCTTCGTCGGTGCCGGCCTGTCTGCCGAGTTAGCGGGCGGGCGGATTCGCAGAGGTTCTGGCATCGCGTCTGGTGCAGCGTCCTCTGCTGGCTTTCCCCGGCGGGCGGATTGTCAGAGGTTCTGGTCTTGGCTGACGATCCAGGCCTCTGCAAGTCTGCCGGCCGCCCAGACCGTCAGACACATTGGCGCACCGGCTGGTGCTGGATTCCCTGCGGACTGCGCCGGCATGCGGATCGTCAGTCATTACGGCACCAGGGGAGTGCCGGATTGTCTGACTCTGTTTTCGGATTTCGGGTTGTCAGGGGTTTTGGTCTCGGATTTTGTGTCTTTATCTCTGAATATCCGCGAATCGTGTGCCGTTCTCTCTGACAATCCAGAATGCGCCCACAGCTTCATGGAAAACGGCACTTCAGTGGTGCCGGAGGCTGTGCCGGGTTGAGGCAGGACAGGCGAGTCCGCGTTCTTTTTCAGCCAAGAGGGAATGGCATGTGATGCTGGACCGTGAAGACTCGGCCTGAGCGGCCTGGAGCGTGTCCAGCATCACATGCCATCCCCAACTCCTTGAGTGTGTCCAGCATGGCATGCCCCGCCCGACCTTGAATGGTCCCGATCTTTCAGCAAAAGGGAGCTATCTGTGATGCTGGACCGTAAGGACTTGGCCTGAGCGTCCTGGAGCGTGCCAACATCACATGCCATTCACGCTCCTTGAGTGTGTCCAGCGCTGCATGCCACGCCCGCCCCTCGGTAACCCCAATCTTCCAACCCCGCAGCGTGCTCTGCGTGGCATGATTGCGATGATGGCGTTGGGTGTGCTGTATCGTTAGCGTGGATTGTAGCGAAAGGCGGCGTATGGATATCGACGACAATGATTTTCCCACTCCCAACCAGGCGGCGGGAAGCAACCAAGCTGCGGATACCGGCGAATTGGTGAGTCCGGATGGCAGCAGGCACTACGACGAGGAGGGCGTGCGCAAGGCAGTCAAGGATTTCCTCGTGGCGATCGGGGAGGATCCGAATCGCGAGGGACTGCTCGACACACCGGATCGCATTGCGCGTGCCGGCAAGGAACTGTTCGGCGGGCTGTACCAGTCTCCGAAGGTGCCGCTGAGCCGCCGGTTCAAGACGGACACCGACGAAATGGTGTTGGTGCGCAACATCGAGCTGTATTCGGTGTGCGAGCACCACTTCATGCCGTTCCTCGGCGTGGCACACATCGCCTACATTCCCAGCGATGGCATGGTGGTGGGGCTTTCCAAGCTTGCGCGTCTCGTGGAGGTGTATGCGCGTCGCCCGCAGGTGCAGGAACGCCTTACGAAGCAGATTGCGGATGCGCTCATGGAAGAGCTGGGCGCCCGCGGATGCCTCGTGGTGATCGACTGCGAGCACCTGTGCATGACGATGCGCGGCGTGAAGAAATCGCAGGCGCGCACCACGACTTCCGCCGTGCGTGGCATTATGAAAAACGCGGCGACGCGCGCCGAAGCGATGCAATTGATTTGCAGGGAGTGATTCAGGCGGGTGATTTCCACAGGAGTCCTCGGTGAATCCTTGGGAACCCCGTGGAATGATCCACTGATTCGCCCTGTATCACGCTTGCACGCTTCGCGCTACGTCGCAGCCTGCGCGGCAGCAGATGAGACCCGTGACCGTTTGCATCGGAATGCACTGGGTGTCTCCGGAAAGATTCGGAGACACCGAAGGCGACAAAGATGGCTGAATGATTGCTGGTTTCAATCGCCGTTGCGCACAGACCCCGGAACACAAACTCAGGAACACAATTGAGGGGAAGCACGCGATGACCACTATCGCAACAACTGAAAACCCAACCATCGGCAATGCTCAGAACGCTGCTGCCGTGACAGCACAGCCCGTGCAATCCGCGCACTCCGCGCAGTCCGCGCAGTCCGTCGAATCTGCACGATCTGCTGGACCGGCGGGATCCGCCTCGTCTGCGCAATCCGTTGGAACTACGCAATTCGCCGAAACCGCCATGCCCACGCAATTCAATGAGCAGGCGCGTTTCGCCAACCTGCAGGCATTGCATGATGCGGATCGCACGCTCGTGATGGGCGTGCTCAACATCACCGCCGATTCCTTCTCGGATGGCGGTCTGTGGCTCGATCCGCAGAAGGCGGCGAAGCATGGCGCCGACATGATGGCGGACGGCGCTGACATCATCGACATCGGTGCCGAATCCACGCGCCCCGGCGCGCAGCGCATCGACGCGGAGACCGAAAAACAGCGCGTGCTCGGCGCGGTCAAGGCCCTGCTGCCCCAAGGCGCCGTGCTCTCCATCGATACGACCCGCGCCAGTGTGGCGCAAGCGGCGCTCGAAGCCGGGGCGCAGATCATCAATGATGTCTCGGGCGGTCAGCTCGACCCCGACATGGCACGCGTGGTGCGCGATCATGACTGCCTGTACATCATGCAGCATTGGCGTGGCTGGCTTGCGGGGTCCCATTCCGGCACGCCCGACCAAGACACCTCGTACTACGAGCATGGCGTGCTTGCCGACGTGACCGCCGAGATGCGCCGCCAGCTCGATGCCCTGACCTCGCAAGGCGTAGACATCCGCCGCATCATCACTGATCCGGGTCTGGGATTCTCCAAGCCCACGCCGGACCACAACATGCCCCTGCTCGCTGGACTCGACCAGATCAAGGCGCTTGGTTGCCCGGTGCTCATCGGCCAGTCGCGAAAGCGCTTCATTAACGGGATGCTTCAAGAGCTCCCATGGCGTGAGGCTGCGAACGATGCCTTGCATCAAGCGGACCTTGACAATGCGACGGCGGCGATTTCCGCGCTGTGCGCCGAGCATGGTGCGTGGGCGGTGCGCGTGCACGACGTGCGTCGTTCTGTGGCGGCGGTGCGCATGGGCGCCGTCTGGCGCCAAGCGACACAGGAACTGGCGCGGTAGGGCATCACCGACTCACAGGCATTTCGCTCATAGGCATTTGGTCTGAGTCCTGAGGACCGGTTCACAGGAGCTAAGCCCGTAAAGAGCCGCCCTGAAAGCCCGGCTCTCAGGAATTAGCCCGAGGGCCGGCCCTCAGGAACCGGCCCCTCAGGAACCGGCCCCTCGGGAACCAGCTCCTCAAGACCCGGCGCTCAGGAACCCTGTTTCAGGAACCTGGCCATGACGCAATAGACTGAACCTGGTGCGGTTTGTGCAATACCTCAAGGAGACACGATGACGCAGTTGGACATGATAACGCTCACCGGCGTGCAGGCGGATGGCACGCATGGCGTGCTGGATGCGGAGCATCGTGACCCACAGCCGTTCGTCGTCGACGCGGTGATGTGGGTGGATATGTCTGACGCGTGCCGTAGCGATGACCTCGCCGACACGGTGAGCTATTCGCAGATCGCATCCCGCATCGTTTCGGTGATCCACGGCGAGCATTGCGATCTTATTGAACGTCTCGCACAAAAAATCGCCGATTCCATCCTGTTGTCGTACCGCGTGCGGCGCGTGCGCGTCACCGTGCACAAGCCGAAGGCACCCATCCCCGTGCCATTCGCGGATGTGTCGGTCACCATTACCCGCAGCCAGACCGAGGTGGGTGACGCCACCGGCGCCGGCCTCAATGATGGATCCGCAGTCGAATCCCAAGCTGCTGCACCTACCCATACCGCGGCATCGGATGCTGCGGCCGCTGCCTTCGCATCCAGCAGAAGGTCGGCAGAGCAGGCTGAATCCGATGTGGATGGCGATGCATCCAGCTCTTCGCACATGCACTGCGCGGTCATCGCCATGGGGGGCAACCTGGGTGACGTCACGTCCGCGATGCGCAGCGCCATCGTGGCCATCGACGGATTCCCCGGCACCCAGGTCACCGGCATCTCGCCGCTGTACCGCACCACGCCATGGGGCATGGAGCCAAGCACGCCGGACTTCCTCAACGCCGTGATCCAAATAGACACGACGCTCGACGCCCACACGCTGCTCAGCTCCCTGCAACTGGTGGAAACCGCGCACGGCCGTTCCCGCGAAGTGCACTGGGGCTCGCGCCCGCTCGACCTCGACATCATCGACTTCGACTCTCGCACCAGCGCCGACCCCGAGCTCACGCTGCCGCACCCTCGTGCCTGGCAACGGGCATTCGTGCTCGCTCCCTGGCTCGACCTGGACCCCGATGCCCGTATCGCCGGCGAGCATGGCGGATCCGCACGTGACCTGTTGAACAAGGCACCCGACCGCGACGCAATCGAGAAGGTCTCGGATTCCTGGATTCTTTCAGCCGGGCAGGCTACTGATTGAGTCGGTACGTCCTAGGGAGCCGAACGCCTCAGCCGTAGAACGTAGAATATTCCAAGCGCAAGCATCCTGAACACAAGCGTCTCAAGCACGAGCATTCAGAGCGCAAACATTCCAAGCAAGGAGGAGTCGATGAAGGTCAGCCGCACACCGTGGTGGTATTACGTGATAGCCGTGGTGCTCGGCGCGCTCTTCGGCACCTTGCTCGTGTGGCGCACCCGGAGCACTGCCATTGCGCCTGTCGGGGCGCCATGGTTCGTCTCCGGCGTGCTGTTCGTGCTCGGCATCGTCGTGCTCGTGTTCGCCTGGCAAGTGCATCAATACGTCATTGGCAAGGTCAAGGAGGTCGATGTCGACAAGGCGTCCACCACCCTGATCCTGTGCAAGGCGCTCGCGATTGCAGGCGCGGCACTCGCCGGGTATTACGGCGGCGAGCTCGCGATGTGCATCGTGTGGCGCGATGTGGCCTTCTACCAAGGCCTCATCGCTGAGTGCTCGGTGGCGTGCGCAGTCACGCTCATTGATATGGTCATCGGTATCGTTGGCGAAGGCTGGTGCCAGTTGCCGCCGCAGGACGGCCCTGAGCATCCGCGCACCAAGCAAGCGCGCCGTCGCAAGCGTGCCCGCGGTACTGCCGCCAAAACCACCTCCAATCCGCAAGAACAAAGCCGATAAGAATCTTTCCTCGTACTCGATATTACTGCATATATGCATAAGCATGAATAATATTCAGCTGTCGGCTGATGCTGTTTCTTGGGTTGTGTGATGGCGATTTCACGGAGACTCCGCTAGTGCCCATTGCGCAATATTGCGTTTCGAGGTTCGGCGAAGGTCCTTTCCAATATCAGTCCCTTCCGCCTCTTGCTTTTCGTGCGAGACGGTATCTTTGACGCGGGCTTCGTGGCAGTTCCGTGGGTTCTACGACTCCTTGCTCGATGAGTCTGTTAACGTGGTTGTTGATGGTCGATCTTGAAAGGCCCGAGGCCTCCATCAGTTCTTTCGCAGAAGCCGAGCTGCGCTCTGACAGCGCCTTGCAAATGGCTGAATCGACTGTACTCTTGTCCCATGCGCTTTGTTTGATTTCTGAGGGTGACCGACGTCGTTTGTCGAATGTCAGCTTGAAGAATGTCAGGGTGCTTAGAGGCCGAGGGGGATCCATCAATGCGGATTGGAGCTCTTCCTCGATGACGATGTATCCAGTGCCACGGTTCTCCACGACAAAACCCCCGTCGGGGTATGGTGTGGTTTCGAGGATATTGGACAGGAACTGATTGCGTGAAGATGACATGCCGATAGTGCCAAGGGAATCAATCGTCATGTTCCCGTACAGACCACCGGGATTCAAGATTTCAAGTCGATCGGCATACATGTTGACTTGCACTTGCGAGCCTCGTGCCTCGGGGGAGTAGTCGCGATGCATCAATGCATTGGCGATGGCTTCGCGCACGGCTTTGCGCGGATAGTCGGGTACGTCTTTGCGGAATGCGCCTTCGATAACCGCTCCGGTATGCATGTTCTTTGTGACTGCAGCGAGGGTATCTTCGATCATCGTGGGGATGGGGCCGATGATGGTCTGGGAATCGAGGAATCTTTTGTTGTCATCGATTCCTTCACTCTTGTCGACGCCGGGATATGCAGTGAAGGTGACGTTGAGTCGGGGAAAGAATTGCTGCGGGAACGTTCCCAGCGCCATCAGGCCGCCGAGCGTGGGGCGCAGAATTGTTGGATCCTTCGCATCACGGTGCACCGCATGCATGCCTAGGAGAATATCGGCATTGCTGCGACTCGCGAACACACGAGGATGCAGCTGGCGTTGACGTGTGATGAAGCTGCCGACCAGATCCTTGTCCAAATCATCCATGGTTGCGTCGCGGATAATCTCATCGTCAAAGGTGGGTTGAGTGTTGCTCTCGATGAGACGGTCAACTTCGTATTGTGTGAGTTTGCGATCTCCGTCGCCACTGCGGATGTACGAACCTTGGTATCTGCCCCTTGCAGTGACATAACATGGTCGGTCTTGTGGGTCCATGGCGGGAATCTGCGCGACAAGAAGAGTCGTCCCCTCGAATGGCATGAGCTCAATGATGGGGCGAACGCGTGGCGTGAGTTTTTCACATTCGGCATTGAACGCTTCCTGCATGGAGCGAGCGTTGAACCCAGGGACGGGTTTGAATCCATTGTGTTCAGACAGTCCCAGGATTACCGTGCCACCTTCACCGTTCGAAAAAGCGGATAGCGTCTCAACGAGGCTCCGGGGAATTTGCCGTGCGGCTTCCTTCACTTCGCAAGTTTGGGTGTCATTGCCGATTTCTCGCATATGTGTAATCACTGTACGAAGTCGGTCGCTTCCGATGCTTTCCACCATGTGCGTGTCCTTGTGATGTGTTGCCGCGTGCGGGTTTGCAGCAGCGGGAATTAGTTGTTGGATTCTGTTTGAGGAGAATGTTGCAAACTGAGCTTACCACTTAACTTCCCAATTTTGGGAAGTTAAGTGGTAAGTGGGAAGTTAAGTGGTAAGTTCAGATGGAACGGGTGTGGTGGATGAGAGGTGAGGATGGTGTGAATCGTTGCAAATACAAGTGTTCGACGGATACAATTTCTGTCTGAGTTATAGATTGTTGCAGAATGAACTTACCATCAAGCTTCCCATTTTTTGGGAAGTTAAGTGGTAAGTGGGAAGTTAAGTGGGAAGTTCGGTGCGAGATGACTGACTTGCCGAGCGACCGAGATGCGAAAAGCCTTGCAAATGTTGGGGTCCCAGTCTCTGATTTTCGTCTCATTCTCGGATCGTTGCGTCGTGAGCTTACCATCGAACTTCCCATCTTCGGGTAAGTGTGGAGATAAGTGGTAAGTCCATTGTTGGAGTATATGCGATATTCGCATCATGCCCATGCTATTCGGCGTGCAATCTAGTGTGCAACCCGAAGTGAGATGACCGCTAGCGTCCGTTTTCGGCGCCGCTCGGATCGCGTGCCGATTGCGGACGTTGGAACCCCGATTTTTCCTCTCTGAGCCTCCGCAATCGGCGCCTCTTCAATCACGCGCCGAAGGCGGAGGCTGGGAGAGGGGGAGAGGGGCGGGCGGGGCAGGGCCAATCGGGGGGGGCGGGGCATGCCCCGCGCGGTCCAATCGAAGAGACAGGGCATGCCCCGCGCGGTCCCGCCGCCGTGTTCCGATTCCTAGGCAGATGTGACACAATGGGGATATGTCTCGATTTGAATTGAAGATGCTCCCCGATGGTGGGGACGTCGCGCTGCTAGTGCCCGGCGATGATGCCGTGATGCACGTGGCGCATGTCTACCCGCCGCTTGAACAGTATCCGTTGGGCTCCGACCGTTACATCAACGACCGCCCCAATCTCTTCCTCGACGCGCTTGACATCACCGACGGCAACGAGCCGCGCGACGATGCAGGTGCCGGCGCGAACGCCGACACGAACGCCGACACAGACGCCCAGCAACGCGCCGATGCCGGAAACTCGGTCTCCCTGCGTTCCCTCGCCCAGCGCGCCGCCCGTGCCAGCGCTGATGGATCCGGCAATGCGCGTCGTTTCAAGGACGGCCGCGACCTGTGGGCGAAGATCACCGCGCACGCTCTTGCCGCGGTGAGCACGCCCGGTGCCGAGCCGATTCTCGACGTGCGCCGCAACCACAACTGGAAGAAGAACCAGCCGTTGCGCAATCACGGCGCCGATCCCGGCGCATGGTTCGTGAGCCGCTTCTACTCGCGCTCGAATTCCCGCAAGGACGCGTTCTTCGCTGCTCGTGGCATGGACCAGGTCTTCACCGCCCTCGCCGAAGGCAACGCAGCCGCCGACCCTGAGGTGCTCCAGGAGGTCGAACGCGCGCGCATCGCCCGCGATGGCAACGCCGATTACCCCACCTACGCCCAGATGGCGAAGCTGCTCGATGACTCGAACATGCTCGTGTTCCACGACGATGTGTCGTTCGCAACCTGGCTGCGTGAGCAAGGCAAAGCGCAGGACGTCATGTATCCGGACACCCCGGTGGATGTGTGGACCGAGCCCGACCCGACCGCCGATCCGGATGATCCTGGCTATCTGGCGCCGCATTCCCAGTTGCCCGCGGGGCATCTTGCCAATGTGCTGGCGCCGCGTGAGAATGCTGCGAAATGACGCTCGCCGGCGCTTGGTAGCGCTTGTTGACGCTTAACCAGCGCTTGACTAACGCTCGCTGGCGCCCGCTGACGCCGGACAGCGCTTGGCCGACGCCGATGGTACCAGCGCCGCGTGGCGTTGCAGCGATGAACGGGCAGAGCTGGGGTAGCGGTAGAGTGGAATAGTCGCTCAGACAAAAAAGGATTTGAGAAAACAATCTGAGAAAACAATCTGAGAAAAAGGATCTGACGAAAAGGAGTCATCATGTCTGCTCACGATTCTTCCAACCGCCCCGCCGCGCCATCGGGAACCCACCATTCCCCGCGTTTCCGGCTGACGTTCCTCCTCTTCATATGCTTCTTCGCGCTCTTCATCGTGGCATATTCAGTGGAATCCATGCCGCTCATGATCGTGATGCTCGTCCTCATGCTTGCGGCTCTGGGATACCTGGGATACCTTCATTCCCAGGCGTCCCGGATCAAGAATGAAATCGCCGAGGGTCCGAAGGAAGAGAATCAAAACTGATTTTTCGCTTCCCGACCCGGATCCGAGTCGAACCCGGGTCCGAAGGTTAGATTGGGCAGACCTCATAGATCTGCCGGATCGCTCGATCACGAAAGCATCAAGGGGTCGCGTGGCACAGATCCACGCGGGCCCTTGTTCGTGATTCTTGGCCCTGACCGCTGGATCGCGCAACAATCACGCGGCCCCATCGGCCTCAGCCTCATTAGGCCTTCTATCAACCTCCATCAGGCCTCCATCAGCCCTTGTCCTCGCGACCTCCGTCCCGCTTCTCCTCGCGCGGCACGCGCACCATCGCCTCCTGCGCCATCGCCGCCACCAGCGTGCCGGACTGCGTGTACACCTTGGCGGTCGCCAGTCCGCGCCCGTGCGCGGCAACCGGCGTGTCTTGCACATAGAGATGCCACTCGTTGATGTCCACGTCCTCGTACCACCACATCGAGTGGTCGATCGACGCGTAGCTCATGCCCGGCGTGATGAAGCTCAACCCGGCGCGGCGGATGACCGGCTCCATCATGATCTGGTCGCAGCCCAATGCCAGCAGCGCGCGGTGCATCACCTGCGGCGCGTCCACATGGCCGTCCGCTTTCATCCACACCATCTGCTTGCCGCTGCCGCGCCTGGCGGATTCCACATCCGGCGACAGCATGACGGTGCGCGTCACATGCCGGATGTCGAACGGCGACTGGTGCACGTAATAGTCCGCGAATTCTGATTTGTTGGCGAACGGCGTCATGAGTTCGCGCGCGCTTGCCAGCGTGTCGGGGTCTGGCACGCCCTGCGGCATGGGGTCGGCGAACTCCACACCGTTCTGGCCATGCTTCTGGAAGCTCGCGATGGCGGTGAGAATCGCGCCATCGCGCTGCGTCGCATTGACTCGCCGCGCCGAGAACGACCTACCGTCGCGCAGGTTCTCCACATCGAACAGCATGTCCTGCGCAATGTCGCCGGTCTTGATGAAGTAGCCATGCACCGAGTTGGGCATGCGGTCCGGTTCCACTGTCTTGGCTGCCGCCATCACCGATTGCGCGATGATCTGCCCGCCGTAGATGCGGCGCGTGGGGAACGAGATGCTGCGGCCGGTGATGTAGGTGTGGTCTTTCGCTTCAACTGGCGAGTCGAGACCGAGCACCTTGACGATGCTGTCGACCGGGGATTCGCCCTCGGCCTGTCCGAGGACGACGGGGGAGGCGGAG
>JAQXZM010000053.1 GCA_029227215.1 Bifidobacteriaceae bacterium
CCCGCGCCCGCCCGATTACGGTGCGCTGGAGCTCCTACGCGCAGTCCCTCACCAAGCACGTGGTCAAGGGCATGCTCACCGGCCCGGTGACGATCCTCAACTGGTCGTGGCCGCGCGAGGACGTCTCCCACAAGCTGCAGACCACCCAGCTCGCCCTCGCCATCCGCGACGAAGTGCTCGACCTCGAGAAGGCCGGCGTGCGCGTGATCCAGATCGACGAGGCCGCCCTGCGCGAGAAGCTGCCGGTGCGTCGCTCCGATTGGTACAGCAAGTACCTCGACTGGGCCATCCCCGCGTTCCGCCTCGTGCATTCCGGCGTGCGCCCCGACACCCAGATCCACACGCACATGTGCTACTCCGAGTTCAACGACATCATCCGCTCCATCGACGATATGGACGCCGACGTGATCTCGTTCGAGGCCTCCCGCTCCGACCTCACGGTGCTCGACGCCATCCAGGAAGCCCACTTCGAGACCGAGGCGGGCCCGGGCGTGTACGACATCCACTCGCCGCGCATCCCCTCCGTGGAGGAGATCGAGGGCAAGATCCACGCCATCCTGAAGAAGATGGACGTGAGCAAGGTGTGGGTGAACCCCGACTGCGGCCTGAAGACCCGCGGCGACGAGGAGACCTGGCCGAGCTTGGAGAACATGGTGACCGCCACCAAGCATGTGCGTGCCGAGCTGGGCGAGTAAAGACAGGTGACTTGCGATGGCTGACACAAAGCTGGCTGATACACAACAACCCGCCGCGTCCCAGGCCAAGCCCCAGGAGCCCGCAGCCGACAAGGCGGCGGGCTCCGCCGCAACGGCCAATGCGAAAGCGCCTGCCCAGGCTTCCACGCAGCGCGCCACGCAGCACCGCGACCATGTGCCGGTGTTCTCGCTCGAGGTGTTTCCCCCGAAGCGCAACGCCGCCGTGGGCACGATTTACGACACGCTCGACGGCCTGCAGGGCGTGGACCCGGACTTCATCTCGGTGACCTACGGCACCGGCAAGCAGTCCGACCGCACCGCGACCGCGCGCATCTGCAACACGATCCGCCAGGAATACGACATCCCGGTGATCGCGCACCTCACGGCGCAGTACCTCGACGAGCAGGGCGCCGCCGAGGCCCTCGAGATGTTCGAGCAGGCGAAGGTGCGCGGTGTGCTCGCGTTGCGCGGCGACGCCGTGCCCGGCCGCGAGCCGGCGGGCGTGTTCGACCATGCGAGCGACCTCGTGGCGTTCATCCGCCGCACGCACCCGGACCTCACGATCTACGGCGCGTGCTACCCGGAGGGCCACCCGCAGTCCGTCTCGCTCAAGCAGGACGTCGAGAACCTCCGCACGAAAGTGGATGCCGGCGTCTCGCACCTGATCTCCCAGCTGTTCTACGACAACGCCGACTTCCTCAACTTCGTGCAGATGGCGCGCGCCGAGGGCATCGACGTGCCGATCGAGGCGGGCATCATGCCGGTGATGAACGTGGGGCAGGTGCGGCGCATGGGCAAGCTGTGCGGCGCACGCATCCCGCACACGCTCGACCGCATGCTCGACAAGTGGCAGGACGACCCGCGCTCCCTTCGTGCCGCGGGCATCGTCTACGCCTCCCAGCAGATCAGCGACCTCGTGGCGCAGGGCGTGCAGGGCGTGCACCTGTACACGATGAACCACCCGGGCATCACCCGCCGCATCTGGCAGAACGTGGGCGACCTGTTCGAAGTGAAGGAGCAGACGGCCTGATTGCGGTTCGTTGCGATTGCCTCTTGATCGCGATTGCCATCTGTTGGCGGTCCGTGTGAATCGCGCGAACCGGGGCGGATGCGGACGCGATACGTCGGATTATCGTCTCGTGTTTGTCTCGTATCCATCCCGTATCCGCTCCATATGCGTGTGCCCCGCTGGCTGTGAACCAGCGGGGCACACGCGTTTTACAATGGCGGGTATGAGTACCCTTGAATCCGCCCCCAACGCATCCGAGCCGCACGCATCCGTCATCTCCGCGATGGAATTGATCAAGGCCGGCATCATCGACACCGCCGCCGCCCAGACGGATTTCGCCCAGCTTGAGCGAGCGGGCGTCACAGCGGGGCAGCTCCACGAACTATGCCGCGCGCTGGGGGAGGCGTGCGACCCCGACACCGCCCTGCGGCATCTGACCGACCTCGTCCAATCGGATGGCCCTGCCAATCCCGCAACGGGCGCAGCCGAAGCCGCAGACACAGACACAGCCACAGCTGCAGACCCAGCCACAGACAACGACACCACCGCCAGCTCCGCCCGCGTGCTTGCGTGCTTCGCGCAGCCGCCGGTGTTGCACCGCCTCGTGCGCACGCTCGGCGCCTCGGACTTCCTGGGCCGCATGGTCGAGAGCCGCCCGGACGTGCTCGACGCCATCATCGGGGAACGGTTCGCCAGCCATGACTGGGGCAAGGAACGCCGCCGCGCCGACCTGCTCGACGCCGTGGGCGCGAGCGCCGCCGCCGCCCAGCCGGTCGCCACGAAGCCGACCGCCGACGCGGTGAACGCGATGCGCCGCCGCTACTGGTGCCAGGTCGCTGCGATCTGCGCGTGGGACATGAGCCAGCCCGAGCCCATGGCGGTGCAGCCTCAGGTGAGCCTCAACCTCTCCGACGCGGCGGACGCGGCGATCGAAGCGGCGCTCGCCGTCGCGTATTCGATGGTGGAGGGCTCGGCAGGCTGCCGGTTCTCGGTGATTGGCATGGGCAAGCTCGGCGCGCGCGAGCTCAATTACATGTCGGACTGCGACCTCATCTACGCGGTGGCGCCCGCGCCGGTGGCGAAAGGCGACGCCGACAGCGCTGGCAACGGCACCACGAACACCGACAGCACCGCGAACACCGACAGCACCACCGCCGATCATGCCGCCACCGCCGATACCGCCAATTCGCCCGCCCCTCTCACTGGCGACGCCCTGAACCGCGTGGGCACGCGCATCGCCACGTCGATGCAGCGCGTGTGCCAGGATGTGATGCCGGACGTCACCGAGCCCGCGCTGTGGCAGATCGACGGCGCGCTGCGCCCCGAAGGCAAGGCGGGCCAGCTCGTGCGCACCGTGGAGTCCCACAAGGCGTACTACGAGAAGTGGGCGGACAACTGGGAATTCCAGGCGCTGCTCAAGGCCCGACCCGTGGCGGGCGACCCGGCGCTGGGCCAGGATTACCTCGATGCGATGACCCCGTTCGTGTGGGTGGCGTCGAAGCGGCCCAATTTTGTGTCCGATTGTCAGAAGATGCGCACCCGCGTGGAGGAATATATCCAGCCGCAGTTGCGCGACCGCGAGATCAAGCTGGGCAGGGGAGGCCTGCGCGACGTGGAGTTCACCGTGCAGATGCTCCAGCTCGTGCATGGGCGCACCGACGAGACATTGCGCGCCCGCGCCACGCTCGACGCCTTGCGCGCCCTGGCGCAGGGCGGTTACATGAGCCGCCGCCAGGCGTCGAGGCTTTCCGAGGACTACCGTTTCGAACGCGTGATGGAGCACCGCCAGCAGATGTGGCAGTTCCATCGCACCCACCTGTTCCCCGACCTGGGCGCCGCCAGCCGCGGCGGCCTGGATGCGCCGCGCACCATCAACATGCAGGAGCTCGACGAGAACGCCGAGCTGCGCCGCCTGGCGCGTGCGTTCGGCATGCGCAGCGACGAGCTGGTGAACGCCTACGATTCCACGCGCCGCGAGATCCGCCAGCTGCACCTCGACATCTATTACCGCCCGATGCTGCCCGCCATCGCGCAGATGAGCGACGACGCGATCGCCCTCACCCCGCAGGCCATCGAGGACCGTTTCGCCTCCCTGGGCTTCCTGGACCCTCAGGCCGCCATCGGCCATGTGACGGCGCTCACCGAAGGGGTGAACCGCGGCGCGAAGATCAACCGGATCCTGCTTCCCGCGCTGCTCGAGATGATCGCGCGCGGCCAGAACCCCGACATGGGCCTGCTCCAGTGGCGCCGCCTCGTGGAGGCGTTCGGAAGCGGCTCGCCGTACCTGGGGTTTCTGCGCGACACGTCCGACGCGCTGGAACGCCTGTGCCATGTGTTGTCGAACTCGCGGTTCCTGGGCGACGCGCTCATCAAATCCACCGAATCCGTCACCTGGCTGGGCGATGACGACGAGCTCAAACCCCGCACGCGCGAAAGCCTGGACGTGCGCTGCCAGAGCGCGCGCGAACGCTACAGCGACGACGAGCGCAGCTTCGCCACGTCGCTGCGCGCGATGCGCCGCCACGAGATCGAACGCATCGGCCTTGGCTGGATGAGCGGCGTGGTGACGGGCGCGGACGGCCTCGAAGGCATGACGCGCGTCTATGACGCGGCGCTCGATGCCACGCTCGGCTGGGCGGTCGACGAGAAGCTGCGCACCGACGGGCTCGAGGTGGCGCCGGCGAAGGTAAGCGTCATCGCGATGGGCCGCTACGGCGGCAGGGAAGTGAACTTCAGCTCCGACGCCGACGTGATCGTGATCTACGAGCCCGCGGACGGGGCGAGCGAGGCGAGCGCGAACGCATTCGCACGCGCCGTGGAGGACCGCATGCGGCAGATCCTCATGGGGCCGCTCACCACCGAGCCGTCGATCGACCTGGACCTCGACCTGCGCCCGGAGGGACGCAACGGCGCGCTCGTGCGATCCTACGACTCCTGCCGCGAGTACTACGCCTCCTGGGCGGACACATGGGAGCACCAGGCGCTGCTGCGCGCCCGGTACGCGGCGGGCGACGCGGAGCTCGCCGACCGGTTCCTCACCCAGATCGCCGACCCGCTGCGCTACCCGAGCGAGCCCTTGGACGATGCG
>JAQXZM010000054.1 GCA_029227215.1 Bifidobacteriaceae bacterium
ATCGTCGTGCACATTTGAGCAAAGGACGTACAGTGCCCACCTATCATTATCGTTGTAAGAACTGCGGTTACGATTTCACCATCCAGCGCTCCATCACCGCCGAGCCGCTCACGCAATGCCCGCAGTGCAAGACCGACGGCATCCATCAGGTGTATTCCGCGGTGCCCATCAACTTCAAGGGCAGCGGCTTCTACCACACCGACAAGGATAAGAAGTAGAGATCGAAAAGTAGAGCTCAAGAGGTACAGCGAGTTTCCTCTCGTCTTTGGAAACGCCTGGCACATGTCTCATTCGCAGACCGTGCCAGGCGTTTTGTTGTTATTGATTGCCGCTGGCTTTCGCAATCGACTCCCGTGCAGCGTTGTTCCAAGCGACGTGAATCCATCCCCTTCTTTGACGATCACTTGGTATTGGCATTGCTGTCACCCGGTTCATCCCGGCTTGAGCCGAATCGACGTTTCTGTCACGTGATTATTTTCCCCAGTCCGGCCCCTCTCAGCTCAGCCCTCCTCTCAGACCAGTCCTCGCGCCAAGTTATCCACAGAACGGTTATCCACAATCTGTGTTTCGCCCCGTCATCGGGGGCGGTTATCCACAGGGGTGATTCGCAGAAGTAACCACTGTGCACATTGGTCCAAATCGGCCCTCTTTCCGCGCCGGATGTGCAAGGCTTGCGGCATGAGCATTTTTCATCATCGAAGTGGTCTTCGCAGTGGTCTTCACCAGTCGCGCCGAGCCAGTGGTATCGGCGACTCGCGCACGCTCGTGCCTGCCTGGCTCACATCGCAGAGCCCGCGCGCGGCATCCGAACGTCTGGCGATTCGCTGCCGGCGTCTGAGCCTGCGCAGGGCGGTCTGCGCCGTATGCGCGGGGCTGCTGGCGTGGTGCGTCATTAGTGCCATCGGCATGCAGCATGCGACGTGCGCCATCTATGTGGCGGCACGGGACATCACCCTGGGTGAGCATGTGGACGCATCGGCCCTGCGCACCGTATGGGTGCCTCAGGATAGCGCCGCGAAACACGCCCTGGCGCCATCAAGCGCCGGGACCTCGGTGGGCGGCTTCGCCCAGCTGCCGATTGCGCGAGGCGAGCCGATTTTCCCAGGGATGTTGTCCTCCGATGCCCTTGCGACGCAGGGGCGCACGTCAGTGGATCTGCAACTGGCAAGTTCCGCGGACCACCTGGTGCCCGGAGACATGGTGAACCTCATGACATCGCAAGCGTGTGGAAACGCTGACGCTGATGCGGATGACGCTGGCGGCTTGGACGGAATAGCTAGCCCGAACGGCACGGGGAGCTCGGGCAATGCAGCAAGCGCAGCCGGCACGGATAGTTCATCAGGCGCCGTGAGCGACATGGATTCCCTGCACGGCACGACGGCTTCGTGCGTGCTGGCGCAGGAAGCCGTGGTGCTCAAGGTGACGCAACCGCAGTCCACGGCGTTTTCGAAGTCCGACTCCCCTACCGTCACGCTGGCTCTCACGCCCGAAGAGGCTCTTCGCGTGCTTGGTGTGAGCGGCAGCAACCCCATCATTGCCGTGCAATGCGAGGCACAGGCCTCCGCCAACGCCGTGAATCAGGCGCCGTCTTGACGACGCTCGGAGTAGACGCCCCAGTGCGGAGGCAGTTCGGTGAGGATGCGCTCGTCATCGTCCCTGCTTCGCGCGGCACTCGTCTCGCGATCCTCGGGATCCACCACCGTGCCGTCGGCTTCGAACCATTCGGTTCCCTGCCGCACGACACGGTGATGATGGCCACGGCGGCGCTGTGCTTGCGGCTGTGATTGTGTCTGCGGCTGTGCTTGAACCGGCTGAGCCTGTGCCTGCTGCGACTGCGAGACCTCGACCGGCTTCTCAATCGATGCCTCAGCCATCTCAGCCGCCTCGGCCATCACAGGTCGTCGCCTTCCAACTGGGAAAGCTGGCTCACGACGCGGTCGACTTCCTTATCGGGGTCCACAAACGCCGCGACGCTCCAGATGAAGGTGACCGCCCATCCCAGTTCGCGAAGGTTCTCGATGCTGAAGCGATAGCGTTGGCGTTCCGAGCGGATCGACATGAACTGCGCGTCGTCCACCTTCACGGCGAGGCGGAACTGCCTGCCGGGGAAGCCGACGACAAGCGGAATCTGCGCCCCACCGTCGAATCCGTAGTTCGTCTCGACCGCGAGGCCGCGTGACTTGATGCGATTCGCCAGGTCGTTGATGATCACGTCGGCGGTCGGATGCCCGCTCGGGGTGGGCATGCTGTCGGAAAGGTGCTCGCACCACACGAGCATCTCCTTGAGCAGGCGGGTGCCTGGCGTGCGCAGGCGGTCGTCGTCCATGTCGGCGGAACCGAAGGCGCTGATGATGTTGGTGCGGGATGTCGCGAGCGCGAGCGCGTCGAGCAGCATGCCATCGCTGCCAGGCTCCTCCATGATGCCGAACTGCTGCGTCATGCGCTGCGGCTGGCCCTTGGCGAAGCTGCAGGCGATGATCACATCGTCGGCGGCGGCGCCCGCCACCTCGGTGATGTTGACGATGCGCACATGGCGCAGGAAGTCGCGCAGACCCGGCGTGCGCTGGGCGCGGGACTTGAGCTCGGCGCCGATGCGGATGCGGTTCGTGTCGGTCAGGCACACAATCGACATGCGGTAGCGCTTGGGCAACGTCTCGTACTCGGCGGCGCGGGCTTCGACGGTATCGGCGACGGCCTTGACCTCCTGCTTCGTGGATTCGACGAGCTTGCTCGATTCCTCGGGGATCCCCACGCCATCGATGTGCGAATACTGCACGTCGCCGCGGGTCTTGCCGATGGAGAGCGAGAAGCGCACGTCGCCATAGCCATGGTCGGCGAGGAACAGCGCGAGGCGCGGGTCGCGGTGCGACGGCGTCGACAGCGTGTTGACCTGCGCCAGGTATGGCAGCAGCTGGGCGATGGCGGGCGATGACAGCGTCTGCTCGTGGCCGAAGAACACCACGCTGTCCACGCGGGACAGCACGGTGAGTACTTCGATCGGGGTCATGTGCGATGCCGCGTCCACGATCGCCACGTCGGCGATGCGCTCCGGGCCGCTAGCCGCAGCGAGGGTGGCGGGAGTCGCGACCAGGATCGGCTTGGCAACCGCAAGGATCGGCGCGAAATCACGGTGCAGGCGCGTGAACGGCAGCACCGTGGGCGTGGCAAGCAGCGTGTGAAGCTGGTTCGCCTCCTGGGAGTGTGCGTACAGCGTCTCGGAGAGGCGCTTCATCATCTCCTGCTGCGCCATCGGGCCAATGGACCGCACATGCTCCAGGTCCACCTGGGCGAAGCGATCCGCCGCCTGGGTGAGCACGGAGCTGTCTTGGCTGGCGATGACCGGCGACTGCTTGACGATGAGATTGAACACCGTCGCCCACCACGCGAGCATGAACTCGTCGGCGACGGAATCGACCGGCACATGGCGTGTGCGCAGGTCGGCGCACAGCGCGCCCAGGCCTGCCTTGTCGATGTCGCGTTCGATGCAGCTGCGTTCGGGCAGCGTGTCGAGCGCCGCATGGTCGTCATACAGCGCGCGCAGGCGGTCTTCGAGCTGCTGGAAGTCCATGGATTCGAGCCCGGCGCCTTGCGGCGTGGGTGCGAGCACGGAGTTCATGGCGGTGAGGTCGGCACTCAGCGACTCGTCCATCGAGATGATGTCGTCGAGCTTGTTGGGCAGCACCGGCCACTGGCCGTGCGGCACGAAGCGACGCCATTCCTCGTTCTGCTTGACTGCGACTTGCAGCGCGGCGTGAAGGTCCTCCACGTGGGAGCCGGCGCGCAGCATGCTCTTCGCTTCCTTGGCGAGGCGATGGCGCTCGCGCATGCCCAGCGTGGTGCCCTTCTCCTTGCGTTCCTGCTTGGATTTGGTCGCCTCGACCATCGCCGGGATGTCGCGTTGGAAGATGACCGGCTGGAAGGTGTCCATCACGCGGCGCAGGTTGCGCAGCACGGTGACCTGCTGCGCCCATTCCTGGGCGTTTGCCGGTAGCGCGAATCCGCAGGTCTTCGAGGTTTCCGCAATCTGCGCGCGCACAGCGGGCAGGGTCTCGGTGAGCAGACGCACCACGCGCTGGTAGGCGTCCACTGCTTCATCCTCGTTGAACACCGCGGCGTGGTACCACGCGGTGTGCTCGATGCCTTCCTCGAATTCGCCCAGCTGGGCCGCGCGGGTGAGCTTCGTGCCCCATTCGTCCAGGCTGGGCGCCACGGCGCGCACGGTCTTCTCCTCGAACCGCACATGGGTGGAGGGGCGCGTGGGCTTGCCGGAGATGCGCGCCAGGTTCTCGATGACCTGGTACGCCGAGACGTTCCATTCCTGGTTGACCGCGTGCAAATCGCCCAGGTAGCGTCCCAGTCGACCGCGCACGCCCACGAGTTCGTCGGCGAGCTGGTCGAAATGCTGCGTGGCGTCGCCGCCCGCATACGACACAGCGGAGACGAGGCGGGCATCGAGCTTGGCGTTGAAGTCGGGATCGGACATGTCGCCGAGCAGGTCGGTCATGCCGTTGACGCGCGCCTCATGGGTGAAGCGGTACTTCTGCTCGGGCACGCCCGGCACATACAGCGCGGTCTTGCCGGCGAGCGCCACGCGCGATGCGACAGCGAGCGCCTGGGCAGCGGTGTCTTCCACGGACGACACGTTGATGAACACGTTGTCGCCCTCGGCGGCGAGGCGCGCGGCATAGCGGGTGGCGTTGCTCACATCGCCCGCCTCTTGCTCGTCGTGCGGATCGGCGTCCTGCGGGGAGTATTGCGGCAGGCGACGGTTGTACATCGCCTTCATCGCACGCTCGTCGCCTGCAAGCACGGCGAGCGGCAGGTTCGAGGAGTTGCCGCGGTCCATCGAAGAGATGACACGCGCGGCATCCGCCAACAGCACGGTGGAGGATTCCACGAAGCTTCCCAGGATCAGCTCGGACTTGATGGCGAAATCCGGCACCTTCGGCGCGGCCTTCGTGCGGATGAGCGCGAACAATTCGGCGGTCTGCGGCGGCTTGCCGCCGTAATACGACGGATCCATGAGGTCGTCCGCGTCGAGGAACACGTCCTCGCGACGCATCTCATCGATGAACGCGCTGTTGATCGATGCCGCGGCGGTGAAGCGGATGACGGCCTGCGACATGCGGGCGTCCTCGCTATCCACGCCGTCCACGGTGACGGGATACAGCAGCACAGGCATGGAGTGGCCCGGCCACTGCGCCACGCCCACCGCGAGCGAGAGGCTCGCGGTGCCGTCGGTGCGTTCCTTCGCGTGGAAGTCGCGCAGCACCTTGCCCAGGTTGCGCTCAGCGGTCTTCAAGAAGCCGATGTCGCGGAACAGCGTGCTCAGCTGCACGCGCCCGGAGGCGAAGAGCTGTGCGATGCCCGTGGGATGCGCGTGGGTGAGGTCAAGCTGCTCGGCAAGGCGCGACATGTCGTCCATCGGCGTGGCGCCATGCTGGCGGCGGTATTCGAAATACCAGCGGCGCACGCGGTCCATCGAGGATTCCTCCTGCTGGGCCTGTGCCGCCTGGTTGGCGTCAGATGCCGTTGCCGCTGCCTGGGCGGAGCCGTTCGCCGGGGATGCCGCGGCGGCGTTCTGCGCCGCCTCGGTCATCGCCGCCTTGCCCGCCGTCTCGTTGGAATTGGACTGTGCGGCGTCGTTGCGCGTCGAATCGTTCACCATGTTATTTCCCCTGCTTCCAAGCCTGATAACCGGCATTGTTCGCCAATGCGGATTCCACGTCGGCATTGCCCTGCGCCGCGAGCCATGCGTACAAATCGCCATACAGCGACGGATTCATTGCCAGGAACGGCAGCAGCTGCGGGTGTTGCGCCATCTTGAACTGCTGCTGGTAGTCAGCGCTCGTGCGCGCCTGGCGGATCGTGAAACCATCGATAATCTGGTCATCGTTCGTCTGCTGTGCCTGGCCTGGAGCCTGCCCCGGGGTTTGGCCGGGGAACTGCCCGTTCTGCAGCCTGTCGAGCACGCCGCCCGCATCGTAATGCGGATTCGTGACCGGCTGGGAGAACGATGCCCTGGCATAAGCGGAACCATTGGCACCGTTCTGCGCGGCGAGCGTCTCCTGCTGGGGCTGCTGGTGCACGGCGAAGCGCGCATCGTCCGCCGCCTGCGGGCGGAAGCGAGCATCCGCCGCCGAATCCGCCGAGATCATGGAGTCCGATGCCGCCGGCTGGTTAGGCACAGGCTGGTTAGACACAGCCTGGCTAGACGCAGCTCGATTCGTCGATGCTTGATAAGCCGCCGTCTGATTGGCAACAGCCTGATTCGCCGCCGACAGATTTGCCGCCTCGGAATCAAAGCCCTGGTGCTGACCGGTCGCCGGCCAGGTGGAGGAATCCGACGTCTCGTAGGCGCTCGAATAATTCGTCGCCTGCGCATAGGCTCCGCGCACCGGGTACGACGCAACCGGGTAAGATGCCTCCTGCTGCGGTTCGGATTCAGCCGACTGTGTGGCAGGTGCTGGCTGGGATGCCGACTGAGTTGCTGGCTGATTGACGGATTGATCGGCGGATTGCGGCGTTGCCTGCTGCGTTGCCGCAGATTCCACACGGTTGCCAGGCTGTGCACCAGGTTCGCCACTCATCGGGATCAACGGCTTCACTTCCGCCGTCTGCTGGGATTGTGCCTGTGCAGCATCGTTGGGCTGCACGTTGCCGGAGTCTGCGAGGACTTCAGCGTTCTGGACCAGTGCAGCCTGTTGCGGAGCATTCGTGTCAGCAACCGGGGTCTCGACGCTCTGGGGCTGGGCATCCTGGACTTCCGGCTGCACCTGCTGGGCTTGAGCGTCAGGCTGGGTCTGTTCCTGTCCGGAGACCACAGGCTCGGACTCCTGTGCCTGAGGCGTGACTGCAGCAGAAATCGATGCCTGAGGCGTGACTGCAGCAGGGCTCTGAGCAGATGCCTGAACCAGCTCCTGAGACGACACCTCAACCTGAGCCGGAGCGCCATCCTGATTCATCTGAACCTGCGGCATCGTTTGCGGAGCCATCTGAGGCGCGGACTGCGCTGATTGCTCTGGCTGTAGCGATTGCACAGGCTGCGCGAACTGCGCAGCCTGTCCGGAAGCAGCATCATTCTGTGCGGGCACCGCCTGATCATCCGCGGTAGCGGTCTGTGCAGCCGGTTCCTCATCCACCGGGCTCGTCGTCACATAGGACTGCACCAGGTGGGACGTATTGAGCTCGTGCACCCTGCCGCGCACCGCATTCGCATCGAACGCGGTCGTCGGCTCGCCAGCGCGCACGTCCAGGATCTGGTCCACGCTCATCGCGCCATTAGCGGCATTGGCGATCTGGTCGGGCGTCATGTTCTCGAACAGGCTGGAGACCTGGTGCTCGCCGGTGTCGTCGCTCGACACCTCGCGGAAGTCCACCGCCTTGTCACCGAACTGCAAATGCATCGGGGATCGCTGGAATGTGATCTGCGTGCCCAGCGGAATGCGCATGAGTCCGCCGTCATCGCGCACCACGAACGTGCCGTTCGTCGAGCCCAGGTCTTCCAGAATCGCACGCCCGTAGGCATCCACGGTGAGCATCGCATGGCGCTTGCTCATGGATTTCTCGGGGTCGGCGACATCCACGCGCCGGTCTGCCTCCGCCTCGACCATCGGGCGGATGGGCTTGCGGCCCACGACGACGGATTCACCTGGCTTGACACGGGTGAGCTCCACGCCATCGACTTCGATTGCCCAGAGCACATCGCTCGCATCCTCAACCACGACTACCTCCTTGATTCCGGCATGCATACACTGTCTTTAATTGTGTCATGCCAACTTTGAAGAAAACGCGAAATCCAGAAAATTGACGAGGAATCTCACCATAATACGATTCCACACACAACTGTAAGCCACCTGACATTCACCGTACAGCGTACAGCGGCACAGTCTGCGAGGTTGGCGGGCATACCATGCTGGACACGGTCCGGAGTCAGGAATGGCATATGATGCTGGACACGCTCCGGGCCGCTCAGGCCAAGTCTTCACGGTCCAGCATCACATGCCATTCCCTCTTGGCTGCAAAGATTGAGGAATCCGTCTGCCAGTCTCACCCCGGCAAAGCCTCTGGCACCAGCGTGGTGCCGTTTCCCATGAGCCTGCGGGCGCGTTTTCGACCGTCAGAGAGAACGGCATCCGATTCACGGATATTCAGAGGAAAAGACACAAAATCCGAGACCAAAATCCCTGACAACCCGAAATCCGAAAACAGAGTCAGACAATCCGGCACTCCCCGGTGCCGGAATGACTGACGATCCACATGCCGGCGCAGTCCGCAAGGAATCCAGCACCAGCCCGCGTGCCGAAACGTCTGATAATCCGGGCGGCCAGCAGACTGTCAGAGGCCTGGACCGTCGATTAGGTCCAAAACCTCTGACAATCCACCCATGTGGAAGCCTGTCGGGGAATCCAGCACCAGACGCGATGCCAGAACCTCTGCGAATCCGCCCGCCCGCTAACTCGGCAGACAGGCCGGCACCGCCTTGGTGCCGTTTCTTATGAGTCTGCCGACGCATTTTCGATTGTCAGAGGTTATGGCACCCGGTTCGCGGATTCTCAGAGGAAAAGACACAAAATCCGAGACCAAAATCCCTGACAACCCGAAATCCACAAGCAGAATCAGACATATCGACACTCCCCCGGTGCCGGAATGTCTGCTGATCCGCGCGCCGGCGAAATCCACAGAGAATCTGGCACCAACCGATGTACCAAAACACCTGACAATCTGGGCGATTGGCAAACGTGCAGAGGCTCGGATCGTCGGCCAGGACCAGAACCTCTGACAATCCGTCCGATTGGAAGGTTGCAAGAGGTTACAGCACCAGGCCAAGCACCAAAACCTCTGCGAATCCGACAGCCCGCCAGACCGACAGACATGGCGGCACCCGCCACGGTGCCGTTTCCTCTGAGCCTGCGAGCGCATTTTCGACTGTCAGAGAGAATGGCACCCTATCCGCGGACCTTCAGAGAAAAAGACACAAAATCCGAGACCAAAGCCCCTGACAACCCGAAATCCACGAACAGAGCCAGACAAACCGGCACTTCCCCGGTGCCGGGATGTCTGCCGATCCGGTGCACGGTCACATTGACAGAGGTTTCCGCACCACCGCAGGCTCCCCCTACCGCCGCGAATCCCTCGATGCCTGGGAATCCGCGCCACCGCCAACGGTCATGAAGCGGGGCATCGACGCGAATGCGCCCATGCGAATCGGGATACTGGCCGGCATCCCAAGCCGGGCGCACTTCTTAATGCCCAGATTGGCATAGCGTACAGCATCCCGGCACAATCCGCCCCCCCCCGAATGCTGGCCCAAATCCCAAGCTGGGCGAATTGTCTCTTTCCCGTGCTTGGTGCCCGCGCCGCCCCTGCCCGACGCCGCGCCGCGCCATAGCCTGCACCGCGCCATAGCCTGCACCGCCCTATCACCTGCAAAACAGAAACCCCGGGCCGTGAGGGCCCGGGGTCTTGTAAACCAGATGAGAAAAGGAACTACTTGAGTTCGACGGTGGCACCGGCGGCCTCGAGGTCAGCCTTGGCCTTGTCGGCGTCTTCCTTGGAGGCCTTCTCGAGCACAGCCTTCGGAGCGGCGTCAACGAGAGCCTTGGCGTCAGCCAGGCCGAGGTTGGTGAGGGCACGCACGGCCTTGATGACGGCGATCTTCTTGTCGCCGACAGCGGTCAGCACGACGTCGAACTCGGTCTTCTCGTCCTCAGCCGGAGCAGCGCCAGCAGCCGGGGCAGCAGCGACGGCGGCAACCGGAGCGGCAGCCTCAACGTCGAACTCGTCCTCGAAAGCCTTGACGAAATCGGACAGCTCAACGAGGGTCATTTCCTTGAAAGCGTCGAGGAGCTCTTCAGTGGAAAGCTTAGCCATTATGGCTTCCTTTCAATCATTGGCACCGTGTGTGTTCTATCGGTTCGGTGCCGAAGTTTTCTTGTTGTTTTTTGCGGCTTCCGCATAGGCGGCGCCGTTGCGGTGTGCGCTGGATGATTTGCGGCTAGCTGAGCTATGCCGCAAGAATCAGGCAGCCTTCTCCTGCTTTTCGCGCAGCGCGTCGACGGTGCGAACCAGCTTGGTCGGCAGAGCGGTGAACGCGTACGCAGCCTTGGCCATCGTGCCCTTGAGAGCGCCAGCCATCTTGGAGAGAAGAACCTCGCGGGATTCGAGATCGGCGAGCTTCTTCACACCCTCGGCGTCGTACACGGTTCCGTCTGCGAAACCGCCCTTGACGACGAGCTGCTTGTTTGCCTTGGTGAAGTCACGCAGGACCTTGGCGGCCGCAACATAGTCGCCCTTGACGAAAGTGATGGCGGTCGGACCGGCGAGATACTCGTCAAGACCTTCCACGCCCGCTTCCTTGGCGGCAATGCGTGCCAGCGTGTTCTTCGCCACGGTATAGGTTGTATCGGTGCCCAGCTTCTCGCGCAGGTCAGAGATCTGCGGGACGCTCAGGCCGCGATATTCGGTGAGATAGACGGCGTCAGCGTTACGGAACTGATCCGTAAGCTGGGCAATCACCTCTGCCTTTTCGGGCCTCTTCATGGCGTTCCTTCCTAAATCAACCCTTGACCGAACGCCTGCCCCAAGCAACAAAAAAGCCCTGCCACACAGGCAGAGCACCAAACAACGCACGGCAACGCCGTGTCTTCATGATTCTCAACCTGCGGTGGCTTCCTTGCGGAATTTCAAAGCGAACGCTCAACCAACGGTCTGTGGTTTACAGAGGGTAAGATACCAGCGACCTCGAAATCACGCAACTCGGCGTGTCGATGTCACTGGCATCGAAGTCACAGGAATCATCGGCGCAGACATCCGGTTCGCGAACCTCAAACCGCAGCCCGCCGGCCACCTCGCAGCCCGCCAAGCCACCTCACTACCCGCCGGCCACCTCACAGCCTTCCTGCGCTCACAGCCTGCCGAGGATGTTGAGCACCAGGCTCGCCGCCACGTTCGCGTATTCCGAGATGTCGAAGGTGCGGAACTCCTCGTATTCCACGTTCGCCTCGTCGCTCAAGGCACGGATCACGAGCGCGGGCACGTCGTTGCGCGCCGCGATGTGCGCCACGGCGGCGCCTTCCATCTCCACCGCGTCGGCGCCGGTCTGCTCCTTGACCTTGGCAACGAGCTCGTCGCCCGCCACGAAGTAGTTGCCGGTGGCGATCACGCCACGGATGTGGTTGATGCCCATCGCGTCGAGCGCGGCATCCGCCACGTCGAGCAGGTGCGGGTCGGAGTGGAACTCGTCGGTGCCGGGTGCGGACTGCGCGATGAGGCGCATGTCGGAATCGAGGTAGCGCAGCGTCTTGCCCAGCACCACGTCGTTGATGTGCAGCGTGGGGTTGAGGTTGCCGGCGATGCCGGAGAAGATGATGGCCGCCGGCTGGTAGGTGTCGATGAGGTATTGCGTGGCGCTGGCGGCGTTCACCGTGCCCATGCCGCTCACGGTGGCGGCGATGTGCAGCGGGCCCTCGGCGCCCGCGTAGGTGCCTTCGGTCACGTCGAGCCCGGCGTGGTGCGACGTGGTGACGGACGTGAGGGACTGCGCGATGTGCGCGACTTCCTCATCCATGGCTCCGATGATGGCGATGGTGGTCATTGGGGTTCCTTTCCTATGCGATGGGTGGATGCTGCGAATGGCAGCGTGCATGGGGAACGAAGCTCTGTGGCGCTGTGGCTCTGTGATTCAGCGGCTCAGTGGCTCAGTGGCCCTGTGACACTGCGGCTCTGTGACGCTGTGATTCTACGTCTCAGCGCCCTGCGCGGCGCGTGCGCACGGCGGCGGCGAGCTCATGGAGCAGCCGGTCGGTCTCGGGCCACGCAATGCACCGGTCGGTGATTGACTTGCCGTAGACGAGCTGGCTGAGCGGGGCGGGCTTCTGGTTGCCGCCTTCGAGGAAGCTCTCCATCATCACGCCAGTGATGCCGTTCTCCCCCGCCGCATAGCGCGCGGCGACGTCGCGCACCACCTGCGCCTGGCGGATCTCGTCCTTGCCGGAGTTGCCATGCGAGCAGTCAATGATAAGGCCGTGGGCGCAGGCGCTGCCCGGCGGCATGACGGAGCGGATCTGCACCATGGCGGCGGCGACGTCCTCGGCGGAGTAGTTCGGGCCGTGGCTGGAGCCGCGCAGCACCACGTGGCAGTTCTCGTTGCCGAGCGTTTCCACCGCGGCGGCGCGCCCCTCGTGGTTGATGCCGAAGAACGTGTGGCGCTGGGCGGCGGTGATGCACCCGTCGAGCGCCGCCTTCACGCTGCCGTCCGTGGCGTTCTTGAAGCCGATAGGCATCGACATGCCCGAAGCGAGCTGACGGTGCACCTGGCTTTCGGTGTTGCGTGCGCCGATGGCGCCCCAAGTGATGGCGTCCGAGATGTATTGCGGGCTCGTGGGCTCGAGGAACTCGGTCGCCGCCGCCACGCCGGTGCCCAGTACGTCAAGCAGCGTCTTACGGGCGAGCAGCAGGCCTTTCTTCACGTTGTTCGTGCCGTCGAGGTCCGGGTCGTTGATGAGGCCCTTCCACCCGATCGTGGTGCGGGGCTTCTCGAAGTACACGCGCATGATGATGAGCAGGTCGTCTTCGAGCTCCTCGCGCACTGCGGCGAGCCGCTGCGCATAGTCAAGCGCTGCCGCCGGGTCGTGCACCGAGCACGGGCCCACGATGACGAGCAGGCGGTCGTCCCTGCCATGAAGCACATCGCGCAGTTCGTCGCGCGATTCGATCACAAGCTGGCGGTCGGCAGGCGTGAGCGGCAGCTCGCCCAGCACCTGCGCGGGGCTGGGCAGCGGGTCGAGCTCGAACACGCGGCGGTTGATGATGGGGTCGATGCCCACCTGATTCTCCCAGGCGCTCTCCCCCAGGTAATCGTTGGGATTGCCGCCTTGCGCGATGATGTGCCGCACGCGCTTCGCTTCATGGGTGTACGCCGAATGGGCGAGCACGGAGTCGGGCTGCGCGTTCATGCTGGCGGCATCATCGCGATCGTCCCTGCCACCTTGATCCGCAGCGCCATCATGCGCGATGGCAGCGCCATCATGTGCAATGTCACTCATATGATCACGTTTCCCATCATTCTGTTTCGGAGGCGGCACCAGCCGCACCGTGCACGCCCGCCGTACCAGCGGCCCCAGCCGCACGTGCACGCCTCATGCGCACGGCGCTGGCGAGTTTGCGCAGCAGTTCCTCGGTGCGCGGCCATGCGATGCACCGGTCGGTCACGGACTTGCCATAGACGAGCTGATCGAGCGGGGCGGGGTCCTGGTGGCCGCCCTCGATGAAGCTTTCCATCATGATGCCGGAGATGCCTTGCTCGCCGTCCGCGATGCGGGATGCGAGCTCCTCGACAACCTCGGCTTCGCGCACTTCGTTCTTGCCCGAGTTGCCGTGCGCCGCGTCGATGACAACGCCATGCGATGCCGCCTCGCCCACGCGGGAGGCGCGCAATGCCGCGAGCGCCTCCGCCACATCTTTCGCCGAATAGTTGGGCCCGTGAGTGGAGCCGCGCAGGATGATGTGGCAGTCCGGGTTGCCCTTCGTCTCGGCGGCGATCACATGCCCGTCGAGGTTGATGGAGAGGAAATGGTGCTCGTTGGCGGAGGAGAAGCAAGAGTCCGCCGCCGCCTTGACGTTGCCATCGGTGGAGTTCTTGAACCCGATGGGCATCGACATGCCCGAAGCGAGCTCGCGATGCACCTGGCTTTCGGTGTTGCGTGCGCCGATGGCGCCCCAGCTCACGAGGTCGCACAGGTACTGCGGGGTGATGGGGTCGAGCCATTCGGTCGCCGCGGGCAGCCCCTGGTTGGCGACGTCGAGCAGGATGCGGCGGGCAAGCCACATGCCCTTGCGGATGTTGAACGTGCCATCAAGGTCAGGGTCGTTGATGAGGCCCTTCCACCCGATTGTGGTGCGTGGCTTCTCGAAGTACACGCGCATGACGATGAGCAGGTCGTCCGACAGCTGGGCCTTGAGCTCGCCCAGGCGGTTCGCATAGTCCTTGGCGGCCTTGGCGTCATGGATGGAGCACGGCCCCACGATGACGAGCAGGCGATCGTCCCTGCCGTGGAGCACGTCGCTGATCTGGCGGCGCGAGTCGCGCACCAGTTGGATCGTGTCGCGGGAGATGGGGAGCTCGTTGATGAAGGCGCGGGGCGCGGGAATCGGGTCGAGCTGGCGGATGTTCACGTCCACGGTCTCCGGGAGCACGGCCTTCGCACCAAGCTGCGCCGTATCCTCCGAGCTGTCGGGACCTTTGAGCTGCGCCATCAAGACACCCATCCTTCCGCCTCGCACCACTGAAAAGTCATAAATGTCGCGCGTATCGATGCGTGGATGCGCGCATGCATGCCATGAAAAACGCTGGCCGCGTCGCTTTCGCTGTGCACTTGCGTTGCGGCGCGGCCACCAAGACCACTACTATACGATGTCTTGTCAACCTAGGCGGTTGGCGTTCTGCTTCTGATTGCGATTCCCGACGTGGGATTCCCAAGCAGGATTCGTCGTGCGATTCCCGACGTGGCTCAGGCGAGCGCTCCCATCGGGTCCCATTCGGGCAGCATGATCGCCGGCTTGTCGAGCGCCGCCTGGTATTCGGCGGGCAGCATCGTGCGCGGCACGGCGACTTCGTACACGTACTGGTCGAACCACGGGTCGTCCATCGTGAAGTAGCCCTTGTCGGCGATGTCGGCGCCCCAGGAGTTCTCGACGCGCCACCGGTTCGTGGTCGTGCCGTCGTCCGCCACGTCCACGCCCACGAACGCCATCGCATGGTTCATCGCGGAATCGGCGAAGCGCACGCGCTCCTGCTTGTCCATGTCGAACGTCGTGTCGTAGACGCGGCCGTATTCGAACAGGTCGGTCGCCCACGCGCCGTTCTTGCGGTCCATCATCGGATGGCAGTCCGCGCCGAACCACACGGGGATGCCTTGCTCGGTCAGGATGCGGCGCACGCAATCCTTCATGAACTGCACCGGCACGTTGAGGTACTCGGTGGGGTCGCCGCCCACCACGTTGCCCAGATGCTCGATGCCGATCTTGACGCCCTTGGGGTGCTCCTCGCGCGGGTCGTCGACGAGGCACACGTAATCCTCGAGACCAGCGTCCACATAGGTGTGCCAGAACTGCTGCGGGGTCATCGTGCCGGCGCGGTGGAAAGCGCCGTCCTCGTCGGTCCATTCCCACTCGAAGCTGCGCGGCGGCTCGCCCAGGTGAATCGTGAGCACGCGGTGCGCTGCGGCGAGCGCATCCTGTGCGATGCGCGCGGTGTATGCGGCGATCTCGTCGTCGGAGGAGCCGGAAGCCGGGTCCGCCGCCTCGAACATGCGGCAGACGGCCTGGCGCAGCAGGGAGCGCAGCAGCGTGTTCATCTGCGACGTGTTCTGCGACGAGGCGGTCTCCGGGTAGAGGTCCTTGGGCACGGCGCCGTACTTCTTGTAGATGTTGAGTGCCATCGTCCACTGGCCGCCGTCGCCCATCACGTCGTGCAGCAGCGCCTGCACGAGGCGCGAGTCGTTCGGCTCGCCTGCGAGGGCGAGGGCGCGCATGTCCTGCAGGAAGTAGTTGGCGCGCTCGAGTTTGTCGAAGTACATCGCGTAGTTCTGCGAGAACTCGAAGGACTTGAGGTTGAGGTTCTTCTTGGCGATGAACCGCGCCACGTTGAGGGAGCTGAACAGCCAGCAGCGGCCGGAGCGACGCTGGTTCGTCACGTCACCGTTGTCGACGGTCACGGAGAACCGGCGCTGCAGGCGGCGCGCGCGGTCGTAGTTGCGCGCCACGTCGTCGATGCCGGCGTTCACGACGGCGTTCATCGCGATGCGGTTCGCCTCGCGGGCGTCGAACGCGGCGGTCAGCTCGTCGAGCGTGCTCTCGGTCAGGCTTGCGGCGTCAGACGCGGGGTCGAAGGCGGAATTGAGGGAAGTCGAAGTCATGGAGAAAGCGCGCCTCACTCGTTACCGTTGGCGTTCTGATCGGCGGCCTGGTCAGCGTTCTGGTCGCCGGCCTGCGCGGCGTCGCCCTGGGCGCTCTCGCCCGAAGCCTCCTGCTGCGCCTGCTCGGCGGCCTTGGCATCGGCGGCCTTCTCCTGCTGGATGTCTTGCAGCACGCTGCCCATGGAGCCGAACGCATTGCTGAAGATGGACTTGAGCTCGTCCACGCGGCGGGTGATCGCCGTCTCGCGGTTCTGCAGCTCCTCGATGCGCTGGTCGAGGCCATCGATCTCGTCCTGAGCGGCGGCGCGGCGCTTCTCGATGGCTTCCGCGGCCTCCTTGTTGGCCTTGTCGAGGATTTCCTGGCGCTCGGCATCGGCGGCCTTGCGGCGGTTCGTGGCGTACTCGTCGGCTTCGTCGCGCTTGGCCTGCGCCTCGTCGAGCGTCTTCTTGGCGCTCGCCTCGGTCTCCTTGCGCTTGGCTTCGAGGTTGGCGAGCATCTCGTCGACCTTCTTCGTGGCGTCCGCCTGCTCGTCGGAGATCTTCTGGCGGGACTGCTCGGCCTCCTGCGACACCTTCTTCAGTGTCTGGGTGCGCTGCACCTGGGCGTCGTCGTTGATCTGGCGGGCGGATGCCTTCGCCTGGTCGGTGATCTCGTTGGCCTTGCGCTGCGCCTCGGTCATCATCTTCGCCACTTGGTCGCGGGCGGCGTTCACGCGCTCGTTCGCGTCGTCGATCGCCTTCTGGATCTGGTCGTTCGCCTCGGAGCGGCGTGCGGCGAGCTCATCGTCGGCGGCCTTGCGCTGGGCGGCGATGGCCTGGGTGCTCTGCGCCTTCTGGTCGGCCAGCTGGGTCTCCACCTTGGACTTCTCGGCCTCGAGCTGCTTGTCGTGCTCGGCGCGCTTGTTCTTCAGCTCGATCTGCAGCGACTGGCGCTGGTCGTTCATCTCCTTGGTGGCGGTGGACGTGATCTGCTGGGCGGAGGCCTGCGCGCTGCTCAGGATGGACTGCGCCTTCTCCTGCGCGTTCTTGATCGTCACGTCGGAGTTCTGCTTCGCCTGCTGACGCATGCGCTCGGCGTCGAGCTTGGCGTTGTTAATCGTGGTGGTGGCGTTGTCTTGCGCGTTCTTGCGGATGTTCTCCGCGTCCTTCTTGGCGCGGGCAAGCAGCTGCTTGCTCGTCTGCTCGGCGGAGGCGAGCAGCTGCTGGGCGTTGGCGCCCAGATTGCTGTACGTGCTCTTCTGCGGGGTCTTCTTCGCCTTCTCTTCCTGGAGGTCGGCCTCGAGCTGGAGGATGCGGCTGTCGTAGACGCGAATCTGCTCGCGCAGCCTGTTCACGCTCTCCTTGCTGCTGGCGACGTACTCGTCGACCTTCTCCTTGTCATAGCCGCGCAGAACCGTGGGACACATGTCATCAGCCATCTGGATGTCCTCTTCCTGGAACAACGTCCTCTTCCTGGAACCTAGGGAATGACAGACCTAGGAAACGACCGGATACGATTTGCGGCATGGTGCCGCTTACCACGGTTAACGATACCCTTTTCCTGCCCCGCGTGTCACCACTTTTACGAAGCTCTCACACGATTTCCACACCTTTCGCGTTGTATCGGCGTGTCGGGCGTGTCTTGCCGTCACGGACGGCGCGGGATAGCGCGCCGTGGCGCGGATTCACGCGGCTTCGAGCGCGTTCGCCGTGGTGTGCACATAATAGCCGGCGGCGGATTCCACCACGGTCTGCGCCGCCTCCACCATCTGGCTGAGCGGAATGCCGATGTGCCAGTCCCCGGCATCGTTGACCTTGGGGAAGCTCAGGAACCCGGCGAGCACGTTCTGCTGGCCGTTGCTCCAGTTGAGCAAGCGGTAAAACAGCGAATTGCACACATAGGTGCCGGCGTCCGAGCTCAAGGTCGCGGGGATTTCGCGGGAGGCGAACGCATTGAGGATCCCGCGCAGCGGCAGCTGCGTCCAGTACGCCGCGGGTGCCGCGGGGTCAATCGGCTCGCGTCGCGGCTGCACGTTGTCGGCATCGGGCTTGTCGGCATCCATGAGGTTCGTGGCGCAGCGTTCCAATGCGATGCCATGGCACCTGCGCTTCAGGCCCGTAGCGATGACGATCTGCGGGTGTACCTCGTCGAGCGTCGCCAGCAGCGTGGTCCACGCATTGGAGAAGCTCATGGGCAGTATCGCGCTCGTCACGCGAATCGAGACGCCATCGAGCGCCGTCGGCACGCCCTGCTGGGCAAGCTGCTCCACCACGAGCCGCGACGGATTCACATCGATCCCCTGGTAGGAATCGAATCCAGACATCACCACGTCCAACTGTTCCATACCCACCACTGTAGCGGAGCAACGAACGCCTCTGTCGCCGCGGCCCATGTAACAGGCGCCCAGG
>JAQXZM010000055.1 GCA_029227215.1 Bifidobacteriaceae bacterium
GAGACGATGGCGCCGGCATGGCCCATCTGTTTGCCTTCCGGCGCAGTGAAGCCCGCGATGTAGGCGACGAGCGGCTTGGTCATGTGGGTGCGCGCCCAGTCGGCGACCTCTTGCTCGGCGGTGCCGCCGATCTCGCCGATCATGACGACCGCCTTCGTGGTGTCGTCGTCGGCATACGCCTGCACGGCTTCGAGCAGTGTGGTGCCCACGATCGGATCGCCGCCGGCGCCGAGCGCCGCGGTGAAGCCGATGTCCGACAGCTCGCCCATGAGCTGGTAGGTGAGCGTGCCGGACTTGGAGACCAGGCCCAGTGGTCCGCGCTTGACGATGCCATCGGGGATGATGCCCAGGTTGGTGCCCTTGGCGCCTTCCGTCTCGCCGAACGTGGCGAGACCAGGGCAGTTGGGGCCCACGATGCGCACGCCGCGGCGCTTCGCCAACGCCACGCAATACGCGGTGTCGGCGACTGGGATGCCTTCGGTGATGACGACGATGAGCGGAATGCCCGCCTCGATTGCCTCGACCATCGCGCCCTTGGCGAATCGCGGTGGCACGAACACGACGGACGCTTCGGCGCCGGTCGCCTCGCGTGCCTCGGAGCAGGTGCCGTACACGGGCACCGAGCGGGTGGAGCCCGTGGCGTCGGTGAAGTCGACGGATTGGCCGGCCTTGCGGGGGTTCACGCCGCCCACGATGTTCGTGCCGGCCTTGAGCATGCGCGCAGTGTGCGTCATGCCTTGGTGACCGGTCATGCCCTGGACGATGACGGGTGCGCCGTCCCTTACAAAGAGCGTCATCAGCGATCCTCCTCCTTTGCTGCGGCCGCGGTGCCGGCTGCCATGCCGCCGGCCGTTGCGCCGGTCTCGAGTTGTGCGGCGATGCGGGCCGCCTCTGCTGCGGCCTTCTCCATCGTCGACTCGACGATGATGTTGGAACGGCCGGAGTTCCTCAGTGTCTCCAGGCCCTCCTGGGCGGCGTTGCCATCGAAGCGCACGATGATCGGCGCGGTGGCGTTGAGCTTGTCGAGCGCTTCGAGGATGCCTTGCGCGACGAGCTCGCACGAGGTGATGCCGCCGTAGACGTTGACGAAAACATCCTTGACCTGCGGGTCGTCGAGCACGATGGACAGACATTCCGCCATGACTTCAGCCGATGCGCCGCCCCCGATGTCAAGGAAGTTCGCCGGCTTGATGTCGGTGCCTTGGTCGTGCGCGGCTCCTGCCACAGCGTCAAGCGAGCTCATGACGAGACCCGCTCCATTGCCGATCACACCCACCTGACCGTTGAGGTGCACGTAGTGCAGACCGTGCTGCTGGGCGCGCGTCTCGAGCGGATCGGCGGGAGCTGTGTCGGCAAAACGCTTCCAGCCGTCGTGACGGAACGCGGCGTTGCCATCGAGCGACACCTTGGAATCCAAGGCGCACAGGCTCTTGCTGGACTCGTCATCCGGATCGCCGATCTTGGCGAGCGGGTTGATCTCGACGAGCGTGGCGTCGTTGTCGCTGAAGACCTTCCACATCTTGAGCAGGATGTCGGCGGCCTGGTCGTTGTCGGCATGATAGAAGCCGATCTGCTCCGCCATCACCTTCGCATCGTCGAGCGTGAAGCCCTTGTAGGGGTCGATGTGGAGGCGCTTGACGTATTCGGGGTGCTGGCGCGCGATGTCCTCCACCTCGGTGCCGCCTGCGGCGGTGGCGAGCACATCGTAGTCGCGCGACGTACGGTCCACCGAGATGGACACATAGTACTCGTGGAGGATGTTCGCCGCAGCGCATACCAGCACGCCGTTGACCTTGTGACCGCGCACGCTCATCGGCAGGATCTGCTCGGCGAGCTCTTCGGCTTCGTCGGCGTTATGGGCGATCTTGACGGCGCCCGCCTGGCCGCGGTGACCGATCTTCGCCTGGCCCTTGATGACGCACGGGTAACCGATCTGGTCCGCCGCTTTGCGGGCCTCCTGCGCTGTGAGCGCGTAGATTCCTTCAGGAACCGGTATGCCTTCCTCGCTGAAAAGCTCGCGTCCCTGGTATTCATACAGATCCATGTCTCAACCCCTTTGCGGTGGTCCCGGTACGAATGGCATCACAGTCGTGGTGTGGAGTGCCTCGACATACGGGACCCTCCGCACCACGAGTCATGAAGCCGGTGTCTGCAGTATCACTGTAGTGCTTCTCCCACTGTAGTGCGTCAATGGCGGGAGCGTGCGGTTTGACCACACGCTCCCGCCATGCTTGCCACGGTGTAACAAGGTATAACAGCGACAATCAGCGCGCCAATCAGGCCGGCATCGAGACGAGCGTGGAGATCGGCGCGTCCCCCAGCAGCTTGCAGCCGTCCAGGCCATCGAGACGCATGATGAAGCTATAGCCGCACACCGTGCCGCCCACCGACTCGATAAGCGTCTTCGCCGCGTGCGCGGTGCCACCGGTGGCGATGAGGTCATCGACGACGAGCACGCGCGTGCCGGGCTTGATGATGCCCTTTTCGATCTCCAAGGACGCGGTGCCGTATTCGAGGTCGTAGTCCGCATGCTCGACGGGCGGCGGGAGCTTGCCGGCCTTGCGAACCGCCACGAAGCCCTTGTGCAGGGCGGCGGCGAGCGGCACGCCGATGAGGAAGCCGCGCGCCTCGAGGCCCGCGACCTCGTCAATGGAATCCACCGGCACCGGCAGTGCGCGTTCGAGCGCATCCATCAGGATGGAGAGCCCCCGTGCATCGGCAAGCAGCGGCATGTAATCCCTGAAGTTGATTCCCTCTTTGGGGAAACCGGGAATCGAGCGGAAAAGCGAGAGCAGGTAGTCTGCATCGTCCTTCCCGACCAAGGACAGCTTCTGCGGTGTGATATCGGACTCCATGATGATGTTCCTTCATGTGCCTCGGCGTGAGGCGATTGAGTGGATGGGTGACGACAGGGAACGGTGGTGTGCGCGATGCGCGACCGCTCACTTGGGCCGCTTACTTGACGGTAAGCTCCGAGGAATTGTCGGTCAGCGGGGTGTCCGTGGCGTTGGCATCGGCATCGGACTCAATCTCGGACTGCGCGTCGCCGTTGGCTGCATTGTGGGCTTCCGAGCCGTCAGCGTCGGCATTCGAGCTGTCGGCATCGGCGTTCTCGGCATCCGCGTTCTCATCTGCGTTCTGATCCGCGTTCTCATCCTCATCGGGCACGTATTCGGGGCGCACAGGAGCCTCGGTGACGGCGGCAAGACGCCAGCGGCTCACGGAATCCTCGGACTTGAGCACGATCTCATCGTAATCGGGCAGCACCTCGACGACCTCGGCAAGCAGGCCGGACTGCGTGGCCACCTTGTCGCCAGGCTTGAGGTTGCGGCGCCATTCGTCGCGCTCCTTCATGGACTGCGTCTGCTTCTTGTTGGTGTGGCCCATCCAGACCACCATGAGGACGAGCAGGATGACGATGACGATGGAAGTGGGATCCGTCATATCGCGGAGCCTCCTTTGAACTTGGATTCGAGGTCGAACCTGGGACTTGGAATGAATCGTGGGTGCGGGGCAGGGAGTGTCGCCCGCGAGAATGCAGCGGTCCGTTGAGTGCGTTTGGCGGGCGCGTTCGACGGTCGACGCGCACCGGCGAGACCTTGAGCCACCTTAGAACAGCGAATTGACATCATCGGGCGGAATGATGCCCAGGTGCCTCCATGCTTTCTGGGTGGCGACGCGGCCTCGCGGCGTGCGGATGAGGAATCCCTCGCGCACCAGGTACGGCTCGCATACCGTTTCCACGGTCTCGGCTTCCTCCCCCACCATGGCGGCAAGGTTGCTCAGACCCACCGGCCCGCCGTTGAACTGGCGGCACACCGCGTTGAGCACGGCGATGTCCAGTCGGTCGAGGCCTTGCGAATCGATCTGGTAGAGGTTGAGCGCGGATTCCACGGCATCCTCGTCGAGCACGTCGAGGTCATGCACCACGCCCCAGTCGCGCACACGGCGCAGCAGGCGGTTCGCGATACGCGGCGTGCCACGCGAACGGCTCGCCAATTGTCCGGCGGCCTCTTCGGTGATCGTGACATCGAGCACCTTCGCGGACCGGTGGATGAGTTTGCGCAGCTCGTCGTCCGGGTAATAGTCGAGATGCGCGGTGAAACCGAAGCGTGCGCGCAACGGCGAGGGCAGCATGCCCTCTCGCGTCGTGGCGCCCACCACGGTGAAGCGCGGCAGCGTGAGCGGAATCGAAGACGCGCCAGGCCCTTTGCCTACCATCACGTCGACACGGAAATCCTCCATCGCGATGTACATCATCTCCTCGGCGGCACGGGGCAGACGGTGGATCTCGTCGATGAACAGCACCTCCCCTTCGTCCAGGGAGCTCAGGATCGACGCGAGGTCGCCGGCATGCTGGATGGCGGGGCCGGACGTGATGCGCACCGGCACGCCCAGCTCATTGGCGACGATCATGGCGAGCGTCGTCTTGCCCAGTCCCGGAGGGCCGGCGAGCAGGATGTGGTCCGGCGGCACGCCACGTTTCTGGGCGGCGGTGAGGAACAACCGCATCTGCTCCTTGAGGCGCGGCTGGCCGATGAAGTCATCGAGCGTCGCGGGGCGCAGTTCTTCGTCGGACAGCTGCTCGTTCTGCTGGGTCTGCGCCGAGACCATGCGCAGGGAATCCTCGGCTGCGCCCTTGTTGGGTGTCACGCGGGGCGGGGTGCCCGGCGCGTCGCCCCGCGCAAAGTCGGGGGCGATGTTCGGGGTGATGGCATCAGACACGGCTACTCCCTCCTATCGAGGCTGCGGAACGCATACTGGAGCACGGACGCCTCGACCTGCTTGTCGGCGGGCAACGGCGTCTCCAATCCCAGCGATTCGATCGCCTTGGCGACGGCCTGCTGCGCGTCCTTCGGGTCCTTGCCCATGCCCACCATCGCGTCGACGAGCTGGGAGGCGACCACGTCGGCAGGCTGCGCGGAAGCTTGCGAGCCCTGGGTGGCGGAGTCGCCGTCGATGACGAGCTTGTTGGCCAGCTCGAGGATGATCTTCTGGGCGCCCTTGCGGCCCAGGCCCGGCGCCTTCGTCAAGGCTGTCGTGTCTTGCTGGTGCACGATATCGGCGAACTGCGACGGGGTGAACACCGACAGCACGCCGAGCGCCACCTTGGGGCCGATGCCGCGTACCTTGAGCAGCTGGGCGAAAAGGTCCTGGGATTGCTTGGTGAGGAACCCATACAGGCTCAGGCTGTCTTGCCCCACATGGAGCGAGGTGAGCACGTGTGTCTGCTGGCCTGCGTGGAGATGCGCCAGGTCGAGCGCCGACATGCGCACGAGGAAGCCCACTCCGTTGACGTCGATGACGGCGGACTCGGAATCCACCGACTCGACGGTGCCGGTAAGACTGGCGAACATGGCATCCTCCTTGTTTATTCAGAGACTCTGGCTGTTTCTGAAACCCTGTATCAGATCGACCTGTCGTGTACGTGGACATGACGCGAACCGGCCTGTGCTTGCGCAGCAGGACCGGAATCGCGAAACTATTCCCCAGCATAGCATGATTCGAACAATTGTTCGAATCATGTCGCGTGCCGTGTCACATGTCGCGCTTGATTCCGCCCTTGCCTCGGCGAGCCTTCTGCATGGCGACCGCCCACTGGCGTTGCGCGGCGGTCAGGTGCTCCTCGCGTTCGCCGCCCTGGATGGCACCCGCAGGCCGCAGCGCATGGCAGATCGCTTGAGCGAGGGCGTCTGCGGCATCTGCTGGCTTGGGCGGTTCGTTGAGTCGCAGGATGCGCATGACCATGTACTCGACTTGCTTCTTGGGAGCGGTGCCGTTGCCGGTGATAGCGAGCTTGACCTCCGACGGGGTGTGCAATGCCGTGGGGATGCCCCGCTGCGCCGCGGCGAGCATCGCAAGCCCCGCCACCTGGGCGGTGCCGAGCACGGTGCTGCGGTTCTCCTGGGCGAACACGCGTTCGATGGAGACGACGTCGGGTATGAACCGGTCGAGCTTGCCGCACAGGCCGTTGTAAATGGCAAGCAGGCGCAGATCCTGGGGCTGCTCCGGCTTGGAGCGGATCACGTCCACGTGCACAAAAGAAAGCCGGCGCGATGCGCCGGCTTCTATGACACCGACTCCGCACCGGGTAAGTCCGGGGTCGACACCGAGGATCAGCATGGCGATGCCTCGGTCACTCTGCTTCCTCGAGCTGCTTCATGACGTCGTCGGAAGCGGTCCAGTTGGAGTAGATGTTCTGCACGTCGTCGAGATCGTCGAGGGCGTCGATGAGGTTGTTGACCTTCTGGGCGGCCTCGAAGTCGAGCTCGACTTCGTTCTTCGGCACGAGCACCGGGTCGGCGGAATCGTAATCGATGCCCGCGTCCTGCACGGCCTTGCGCACGGTGACCAGGTCGGAGGGGTCGGTCGTGATCGTGTAGGTGTCGCCGTCGTCGGAGACATCCTCGGCGCCTGCGTCCGCGGCGATCTCGAAGAGCTTGTCGTAGTCCACGCCCTCGGACGGCACCACGATCTGGCCCTTGCGCTCGAAGTTGAAGCTCACGGAGCCGTTTGCGGCCAGGGAGCCGCCCTTCTTGGTGAGGGTGGAGCGCACATCGGCGGCCGCGCGGTTGCGGTTGTCGGTGAGGCACTGGATGATCAGGCCCACGCCGCCCGGCGCATAGCCTTCGTACACGATCTCCTCGTAGTCGGCGCCGCCCGCTTCTTCGCCGGAGCCGCGCTTGACGGCGCGGGTGATGTTGTCGGCAGGGACGGAGCTCTTCTTCGCCTTGACGATGGCATCGTACAGGGTCGGGTTGCCGTTGGGGTCGCCGCCGCCGGTGCGCGCGGCGATGTCGCTGTTCGTGATGAGCTTGGCAAACAGCTTGCCACGCTTGGCGTCGATGGCCGCCTTCTTGTTCTTCGTAGTGGCCCACTTGGAATGTCCGGACATTACTGCTCCTGATTGAGAACGGACGAATACATTCAAACGTTGTGATTATAAAGAGCGATTGCGACAAGGTGCGCGGCATTGCCGCATGAATCCGCGCGTGACGCGCCTATTCAAGCCGTGCGCTGAATCGACCCCGCCTGCGACCGTGACGATGGCCGGAGCCATCCGCGGCGCTGCCGTCGCCTTCGGCGTCCTGTCCGCCAGCCGCACCGCCCTGTGCCGCGTCACCGGTCCCGGCATCGCTCAGGGCTCGGGCGTACACGTCGAGCAGCTCCACGTCCACGCGGTCCCATTCATAGGTGAGGGAGCGTTCGCGGCCCTTCTGCCCCAGTTCGTCGAGCACGGGCTTGTTGGCGAGCAGGCCGATGACGTTCTGCGCCAGCGACTTGCTCTGCCCCGCGAGGAACAGGTTCGCCGCCTTGCCATTGTCGGAGACGTCCTTGAACGCCTCGAGGTCGGACGCCACCACCGGGCAGCCCGCCGCCATCGCCTCCACGAGCACGATGCCGAAGCTTTCCCCGCCGGTCTGCGGCGCGATGTAGAGCGTGAGCGACTTGTAGAAGCGCGCTTTGTCGTCATCGGAGATGCGGCCGAGGAACTCCACGTGGTTTTCGAGCGTGGGGTCGATGCTCGCGAGGATCTTGCGCGCCGCGTCCTCCCCATCGCCCGCGCACAGGAACCGTGCATGCGGGTAGAACTTGAGGATGTGGCGCATCGCCTCGGCGAACACGCGGAAACCCTTGCGTTCCTCGCCCATGCGGCCGAGGAAGCCGATCGTGGGCGCCGACGTGGTGCCCTGCCACGCGGGGTTCGGCTCTGCGTCGGCGAAGTAGCGCGTCTGCACGCCGTTGGGGATGATGTGCACCGGGATGGAGGGGTCGAGGTAATGCTGCGCGATGCGCCACGAGGACGGCGACACGCAGATCGCCTGGCTGATGGCGGCGGTGCGGTTGCGCAGATAGTTCTCGAAGGTCTCCAGCGTCTTGGGGTAGGTGTCGAACGAAGCGTGGAACGTCGCCACATACGGCGGGTGGCTGAAGCCCGGCCGCAGCGCCTTGTGCGGTAGGCTGGGCACCTCGGGCTCGTGGAGGTGCACGATGTCGAACTTGCCTTGGCGGATCCACCGGCGCACGCGCATGCCCGCGGTGCCGAAGAAGCTTAAGTGCGCCACGGAACCGTTGAACGGAATCGAGAAACTCGTGCCGGTGGTTTGCACCCACAGCGGCATGTCCTTGGTGCGGCGGCCGGGGGCGAGCACCTGCACGTAATGGCCGCGCTCCATGAGCTCCTCGGCGAAGTCGAGGATGTGGAACTGCACGCCGCCGGGGTATTCCATCGAGTACGGGCAGATGATGCCGATGCGCAGCTTGCGCCCATGGAGCGGGTCGAGGGCTCTGACCTCATCGATGCTCAGGGCGCTCAGGTCGGTGCGAGCAGTTGACGGGCTGTCGTCGGCGATCATCGCATTCCTTCTTTCGATCTCGATTTCGGTTTCGGTTTCGAACGGTGGCGGCTAGAACAACGGGTAGTCTAATCCACTCCCCGACTTTTCCCAATACCAGTCCCACTACCCGCCTCAGCAATACAAGCCCCAGTCCGGTCGCCATGCCGACCGATGGCTGGATCGATGGCTGGCTCGGGGCCGGCGTCGGTCATTTGCCTGATCGCACGGCCTCGATGCGGCGCTCCACGTCCGGTGGCACGTTCGACATGCGGCTCGTGTCCATGTCTTCGAGGAACACCGGCTGAAGCATGTGCCAGTCCTCGGGGTGCGCCATGACGCCTTGGCTCCACTGCCTCACCCATTCCTGGCTGATGGCGCGCAACGCGTCCTCCCGCTCCATGCCCTGATAATCGGCGGGGTCCACCCTGCCGGAGATGTCGATCACATATCCGTACGGGGTCTGGGCCTTTTTGCGGCGCTCGCCATGCAGCTTCTCGCGATACACATTGACCACATAGAGCGGTGTCATCAGGTCATACGACAGCGTCGCCGGCCCACGCGCCACGCGGATCATGGAGTCGAACGCCTCCACGAATTCGCCATGATGGCTCAGGTCGCGGTCGGCCAGAAGCGGCACAAGACGGTGCTCATTTCCGTCTCCTGCACCCTTGCCCTTGCCCTGCTCACGCATCACGTCTTTGAGCTTGTCGGTGAGTCCGGGCGTTTTCGTCGTGAAGATGGAGATGCCGGCGCGCTCGCGGATTTCGATGAATTCCTCGAGTAGCTGCTCGTTCGAGAGCCGTTCGGCGACCGTGGTGACCGGCAGCAAGTGCAGGTGCGACCAGAACCCCGCATAGTCCCAGTTGCCTTGGTGGCCCAATGCTGCGGGCAGCGACGCCGTGCGGGAATCCGCGAGGATGGCATCGAGGTATGTGCCGGCGCCGCGCACGCGGGCGTCCAGAGTCTCGTTGCTGCGTGCCTCGAGCGTCATTGCTTCCGAGAAATACGTGAAGTAGGAACGCATCGCGCGGTGTGCGGTGCGCCGCAGGTCGCGTCTGGCGGGCATCCTGCCGTCGCGGGCATGGAGCACATGGGTGAGGTTGCGTTCCAATTGCCGCTCTCCCCCGATGCGGCACAGCCACATGATGTCGGCGGCAAGCAAGAAAAGCCCGCGCACCAACCTTTCGGGCAGACTTGAGGCGTGGCGCGCCACGAAGACGAGAATCGAATCAATCATGCTGCATCCCTCCTGTGCTCTACTGGTGTTGGATTCGTGCCGGACCGCAACCTATCGGCATCTGGGTGCGTAACCATGAAGACGTGCACCCGGACTACGGTGCGGGACAACGATAATGCGGGACGATGATATTACGCAATAATACAAGTATCAATAAAAAGGCTTCGTTGCAAGCAGCGGCTAAAATCCCATGCCTGCAACGAAGCCTTGCGTCAGTTGGCTCAATCGGTGATCCGGTTGTGAGGGTCGGCCATCGCCAACTGGTGGATGCGGTGCATGCGCTGCCAGACGGTCACGACGCCCAGCACCGCGAGCACCGCGATGAACACGCTGAGCACCGCGAGCGGCAAGCCGCATCCGTAGAGGAACATGCCCACGAGGATGATCACGAGCCTGTCGGAGCGGGTGGCGATGCCGTTCTTCGCCTCGTACCCCACCGCCTCGCCGCGGGCTCTCGCATATGACGTCACGAACGACGTCATGATGGCGACGAGCGCGCTGTAGAAGCAGATCTGCGACCACATGCCCATGAAGTCCGGCTGGCGCACCAGGTAGATGATGATGGCGACGAGCACCGCCCAGTCGGCGATGCGGTCCAGCGTCGAATCAAGGAACGCGCCGAACTTCGTGCCGCCGCCTTCGAGCGCCGCCACGGAGCCGTCGAGGGAGTCGAACGCCACGAGCACCGCCAGCACGAGGGAGCCGGCGAGCATCCATCCGGTGATGCCGGTCACGAACGCGACGACGACGGTGCCGATGGCACCGCAGATCGTCACGGCGTTGGCTGTGACGCCCATGGCATGCAATCCGCGGGCGATGGGCGCAATGAGTCGCTTCCAGGGTGTGCGAAGGTTTTCGAACATCGGTCAGTTCCTGTCCTTGTTGTCGGGTGCGGTGCTCGGTTCGTCGGCGGCTGCCGTGGCAGGAAGCCCATGAGCGGGCGCGAGCTTGGCGAAGCCGGCGGCGTATGCCTCCCGCTGCTCATGGAGCAGGATCGGCATCGTGCGCGTCTGCGCCACGATCGGCATGAAGTTCGAGTCGCCGTTCCACCTCGGCACGATGTGCTGATGCAGGTGCGTTGCAACGCCCGCGCCGGCGACATCGCCCTGGTTGATGCCCAGGTTCCAGCCGTCGGGGTGCGAGACCTCGCGCATCACGTCCATCGCCAGCGCGCTTGCCTTCTCGAACTCGAAGAGCTCGGCGTCCGTAAGGTCCGTGAGCAGGCTCACGTGGCGGTACGGGCAGATCATGAGGTGCCCGCAGTTATACGGGTACAGGTTCATGATGGCGAACACATAGGTGCCGCGCCAGGCGATCAGGCCGTCCTCGTCGGATTTCTTGGGGCCGGCGCAGAACGGACATTCGTCGTTGTGTGGTTTTTTGGCCTTGCCGCCGTCCGCGCTACCGCGCAACACATACGACATGCGCTGCGGCGTCCACAGACGCTGGTAGCCATCCTCCTGCGGGGGGAAGTCGCGCGGGTCATCGACCCTCACGCCCTCCCCCATCGTCGGATCGAGCTTGGCTGGATCGAGCGAATCCATGTCACTCATCGCCCCGGCTCACTCGTAAGCCGGGGCGATGATGGCGGCCTCGAAATCGTCGGCGGTGTTGACCTGGCGGTGCGAAGCGATGGCGGCCTTGATCTGCTCGATCGCGTCATCCACCGGCACGCCGTTCTTCTGGCTGCCATCGCGGAAGCGGAAGCTCACGGCGTTGTTCGCGGTGTCTTCCTCGCCGGCGATGAGGATGAACGGCGCCTTGGACTTCGACGCGTTGCGGATCTTCTTGCCGAAGCGGTCGTCGGAGTCGTCGAGCTCGCAGCGCACGAAGTTGTAGGTGAGCTTGTCGATGACCTTCTTCAGATGCTCGCCCGCGTTGTCCGTCACCGGCACGCCGAGCACCTGCACGGGCGCGAGCCATGCGGGGAACGCGCCGGCGTAGTGCTCGAGCAGGATGGCGAAGAAGCGCTCGATCGAGCCGAACAGCGCGCGGTGGATCATGACGGGGCGCTGGTGCGAGCCGTCTGCCGCGATGTATTCGAGCTGGAAGCGCTCCGGCAGGTTGAAGTCCAGCTGGATGGTGGACACCTGCCAGGTGCGGCCGATCGCGTCGCGCGCCTGCACGGAGATCTTCGGGCCGTAGAACGCGGCGCCGCCCGGGTCGTCCACGAGCTCGAGGCCGGATTCCTTGGCGACCTCGGCGAGCGTGTTCGTCGCCTCTTCCCAGATCTCGTCGGAGCCGACGAACTTGTGCTCGTCCTTCGTGGAAAGCTCGAGGTAGAAGTCGTTGAGGCCGAAGTCCTTGAGCACGCTGAGCACGAAGTTGAGCACGCGGCGGATCTCGTCGCGCATCTGCTCGCGGGTGCAGTAGATGTGGGAATCGTCCTGCGTCAAGCCGCGCACGCGGGTGAGGCCATGCACCACGCCGGACTTCTCGTAGCGGTACACGGTGCCGAACTCGAACAGGCGCAGCGGCAGCTCGCGGTACGAGCGCTGGCGGGATGCGAAGATGAGGTTGTGCATCGGGCAGTTCATGGGCTTGAGGTAATAGTCGAAGCCCTGCTTCGTCACGTTGCCGTCGGCGTCGCGCTCCTCGTCCACGCGCATGGGCGGGTACATGCCGTCCTTGTACCAGGAAAGGTGGCCGGAGATCTCATACAGATGGCCCTTGGTGATGTGCGGGGTCTGCACGAAGGAGTAGCCGGCGCGCAGGTGGCGTTTGCGCGAGTATTCCTTCATCGCGTTGATGACGGCAGCGCCCTTGGGGTGGAACACCGCCAGGCCCGGGCCGATCTCGTCCGGGAACGAGAACAGGTCCATTTCCTGGCCCAGCTTGCGGTGGTCGCGCTTGGCGGCCTCCTCCATGCGGGTCGTGTAGGCCTTGAGGTCGTCCTTCGACGCCCATGCAGTGCCGTAGATGCGCTGGAGCATCGGGTTCTTCTCGTCGCCGCGCCAGTAGGCGGAGGCGGAGCGCTGCAGCTTGAACGCCTTGATGTACTTCGTGCTGGGCAGGTGAGGCCCGCGGCACAGGTCCTTCCATACCACCTTGCCATCGCGGTCAAGGTTGTCGTAGAACGTCAGCTCGTTCTGGCACACCTCGGTGGCCTCTTCGTCGCTGATCGTCTGCTCGGCGGAATCGATGAGCTCGAGCTTGTACGGCTCGTTCGCCTCCTCGGAACGGGCCTCGTCCTCGGTCACCACGCGGCGGCGGAACGTCTGCCCTTCCTTGATGATGCGCTGCATGCGCTTTTCGATTTCCTTGATGTCTTCAGGGGTGAAGGGCTCCTTGACGTCGAAGTCGTAGTAGAAGCCGTCCTTGATGACCGGGCCGATGCCGAGCTTGGCGTCCGGGCGGATCTGCTGGACTGCCTGCGCCATGACGTGCGTGGCGGAGTGGCGCATGATCGCCAGTCCGTCCTCGGACTGTAGCGTGATGGGCTCGACGGTGTCGCCATCCTTGAGCGGCGTGTACAGATCGCGCAGCTCACCGTTCAAACGCACGGCGATCACATCAGGGTTCTCGGCGAACAGCTGGGTGCCGGTGGCAGTGGATTCCACCTCCTTCCGCTCGTCGTTGACGGTGATTGAGATCATGGAGGTCTGTTCCATTGCTGGTGTCCTTTGCTATCGGGACCCGCGGTACAAGGTGCGGGCCGGGACTGAAGTTACGTAGACACAATATGTAACAGTGCTGACGAATGCAAATGCCCGTGGCGAATTGTGGGTGAATTCTCTCGCCACGGGCCGGTTCGATAGAGATTCGAGCCAGCGCACCTGTCCGCACCAGAATTCTGGGAGTCCTCGGCTGTCATCACGCCAGAGGTGCTGGACTCAGCAGTGAAGGACAGCGCGGAATGGTGCGGAAATCTCGGAATGTGCGGATGGATTTTCGATTGTCAGGGATAATGGCACCCGATCGGGACAGAATCAGAGCTTATGGCACGAATTTTGGTGTCGGAATCTCTGAGAATTGAAAATGCGAAGGCATCCTCAGAGAAAAGCGCACCTTGCGGGTGCACGGGGTGATTTTCGCACGGTATGACCTGTAGGCCGCCACGCCTACTCGTGCAAGGCCAGATCGAGGTTACTAGCACCATCAAGGTTCCAATAACCGCAAAAGTTCCTCCAGACCGAAGCCGCCAGAGTGCTGACCTTGTATGCTTGGCCAGGCGTTGTGGCAGGTGGCCAGACATTCGTGGATGAAAGAAACAAAAAGCCTCGGTCTGGTAACCGAGGCTTGAAGGGTGGGCGATGTAGGAATCGAACCTACGACCCCTTCGGTGTGAACGAAGTGCGCTAGCCGCTGCGCCAATCGCCCAAATGCAATTGCTTGCGAAATATTCAATTATAGATGGCTTCGATAGCTTTTGGCCTGAAGCCTGAGTGGGCGATACAAGAATCGAACTTGTGACCCCTTCCGTGTCAGGGAAGTGCGCTAGCCGCTGCGCCAATCGCCCAAGCGAGGTGGGTACGAGAGTCGAACTCGTCTATACGGCTTTGCAGGCCGCTGCCTAACCGC